>CAJOMK010000015.1 GCA_905235495.1 uncultured Methanobrevibacter sp. | reverse complement strand
GAAATTCCACAAGAAGACATTGAAATGGTAGCTAATACTGCTGGTGTAAGTGCTGCAGATGCTGAAGAGGCATTAAGAGAAACCGGTGGAGATTTAGCAGAAGCTATTTTAAAATTAAATGGATAGTTTTATTCATTTCTCTTTTTTCTTTTTTTAATTTTATTTCTATACTTTTTTTATAATTTATCATGACTTTTTTTTGAAAAAATTAAGTTTATAAATAATAAAGTATTAATAATAGTGAAAATGATTTGTTCTAAACAAATCATTTTCTTATTTTTTTTTTTAAAAAAGAGTATTGTAATTGTTTTTAATTTTTTGTTTTTTAAAAAAGTAGTATATAACTATTTTTTAATTTTTTTTACTTATTTTAAATATGCTTTATCCATATCTTCTTTTACTTCATCAAATCTATTCAATAAGGTTTTGACTAATTCCTTATTGATTTTATTAAGTTTTTTATCTAATAAATCAACCCCTTCTTGGGTGATTCCTTTTTTAGTTGCAACCTTATTGATTATATCTTCATTGGATAAAGACTGATCTTCTTTTAGGAGTGCAGTTCCTATGATTGTCTTTAAAATCATATCTTCCGCTTCCTCTTTGGAAACCTTTGCCAATTCTGAGGATGTTTGTGCGAGTTTTTCAATCATTATTGCAAGGAATGCCGGTGCACAGCTGGTTAAAATTGTGCTTATTTCCAATTCATTGTCAGTTGGATGAAGATTGTCCTCTTCCTCATTGAAATAGATTGGATCGTCAATCTTCTTTACATAACTGAATTCATTGAACAAGTCTTCAACAAAGAGTCTTTCCTGCAATTCCACTTTGGAATTGTGCTTAATGAGTGTCACTCCTTTTCTTCTTGACAATGAGCTTATTGCGTTATTGGAAGTGACTGTTGAAGCCAATGTAGGATTGACAAGGGTTAATTTTCCATCATAGAATGTTTTGATGTGATTAAAATTAAGTCCTGCGCAAGTGTAGATGATGTGTGTATTCTCATTGATAAATGGTGTAATTTCATCCATGACTTCTTTAAATTGAGGAGTTTCGACGGAAATAAGAATCTTTTCGCAGGATTTCGCAATTTCTGTATTATCTGAAGTAATGTTTAGATTTTCGTCTGGATATTCTTCAATCAAACTTTCAAATTTATTAAGGTTTCTATTTGAAACAATTAATTCTTCATCCTCTAATAGTAAATTAAGCTTGAGTATGTTATTTACTATCATAGAACCCATATTTCCGTATCCAATAACTCCTATCTTCATAGTTTCACTTTCAATATGTGTTTTAATTAAGATTTAAATCATTATAATTAAAAATGCATATTATGGAGTTATAAAAATTAAATCTTAACTAAAAATATTTATTAAAACTATCTCGTTATAAATTAATTGTTAGATTATTTATAACTAATTTAATTTATTATTTAACTTATTAATAAACTTTACAGTTTTATTTTTGGATTTAAAGCATTTATTCAAGGTTATTTTATATTTATTAAACTTTAGTTTAGTTAAATGTATTTTAAATAATATCAAATGAGTTTTAGGTTTACTTTAGTTAGGTATTTTAATAAAGGGTGATTTGTAGTTTTAAATTTTGCTTAAGGTGTTTTTTAATGAATACTTTATTCTAAAATCCTTATTTTCGGATTTTCTTCTATAGTGTTGAATTTGATGAAATCCCTTGTAATGGTGTTAAACAATTCCCAGTTAATTATGTTCCAAAGGTGGTTTCCCTTATTTATCTCAACCAATTTTCCATTAGCAAATAGTCCTTTAAGTTCAATTGCTGATTTGGTGCAATTCAAATCCTCTTTGGTTCCATAAATGATTAAAATATTCTCTTTTTTTAATATGTCTTCGAAAAGATCTTCAGGAATTGTATAGTTCAATGATTCAAAAGCTATTTCCTTCTCTTCATTGATGGATCTATCTAAGATTCTTTCTATATATTCATAATATTCCTTGGAAATTCCATAGTATCTCAGATATGCCTTGACGATAAACATATCTGGCTTTTCATTGAGATGCTCTGATTGTGTCTTTGCTAAGCTGTTTATGACACTTTCGGCTTTTTCCTCTTTAAAGTCATTTATTTCAGGTCCTGACAAAATCAAATTATCAATCATTTGAGGATTTTTATTCAATATTTCAATGGCTATTGAACTTCCAAGTCCTATTGAGATAATATTTATCTTATCTGTCTTTTTTGAAATAATCAGATTTTTGATGAATTCACTTATCTTCTTGGATGATTCTTTTATGCTGAATTCCCCTTCAAATTTGCTCTCTCCATGGTGTGGCAAATCAAGGAAAATGCAATGATAATCCTTAAAATACTTTTCATATTCTTCCTTTTGCTTAATCCAAATCCATTTGTCAAGCAATTTGATGTGGAGAAAGAGTATTGTATCGTCATTTTCCTCTCCAATTTCCTCATATGCCAAATCATTGAAATATTTTAATGTCATCTTATCATCATCAATTAATTAGTTGCTATGTTATCGAATAAAACATATAAATTTATTAATGTTGATTGTTATATATAATATTGATTCTTATTAAAATTTATTAAAAATCGGATTAATGATAATATGAAAGCTGATGCATACAAAATCGTAGATGATGTTTACTGGGTAGGAGTTCTCGACTGGGACATTCGTGACTACCACGGATACACCTTAAACGGAACAACCTACAACTGTTACTTGGTATTTGGTGAAGACAAAGTTGCTTTAATAGACAATGTTTATCCTGGAAAATCTGAACAGTTCTGGGGAAGAATCAAAGATGCCTTTGAAAAGGAAGGTAGAGAATTCAAAATCGATGTAGTGATTCAAAACCACATTGAAAATGACCACAGCGGTTCCTTAAGTGAAGTGGTTGCTAAATTCCAGGATGTTGGAGTATACTGTTCCAGAAAGGCTGAAGGCGGTCTTAAAAACCATTTGCCTGAACTTGCAGACTTTGAATTCATCACCGTAAAAACTGGGGATTCATTAGACATTGGTGGAAAAACCTTCCAATTTGTTAATGCTCCAATGCTTCACTGGCCTGACAGCATGTTCACCATGTTGATGGAAGAAGGAATCTTGTTCTCAAATGATGCATTCGGTCAACATATCTGCTTATCTGAAAGATTGGATAAGGATGTAGACCCTGTCATTTTGACTGAAGCTGCAAGAAAATATTATGCTAACTTAATCACTCTCTCCTCCCCAATGGTAGGAAGAAAAATCGAAGAGCTTGCAAAATTAGGTTTAGTGGATACTCTTAAGATGATTGCTCCATGTCACGGTCAAATCTTCACTGATCCTAGTTTCATCATTGACCTTTACACCAAATGGTCAACCGGTACCTATGAAGGAAACAAGGTAACCTTCATTTATGATACCATGCACTATTCCACCCAAAGAATGGCTCATGCTATGGCTGAAGGTGTAATGAGTGAAGGTGTTGAAGTCAAGATGTACTTCATGCACGATGATGACAAAAGTGATGCTGTAACTGATGTCCTTGATTCAAAAGCAATCTTTGTAGGAGCTCCAACTATGATGAACAATCCTTTCCCAGGAATTGGAGATGTTATGTACTACCTCAACTGTCTCAGCTTTGGAAACATTGAAACCAAAAAGGCAGTTGTATTCGGTTCCAAAGGATGGGCTGGAGGATCCGCAAGAATCTTAGCTACAAACCTTGAAGGTGCAGGATTCGAAGTTGTTGAACAGATGGAAATTGACTTCAAGCCAACTGAAGAGCAACTTGAAGAATGCTACGAATTAGGTAAGAAAGTAGCTCAAATGATTAAAGAATAGTTTTCACTATTCTCTTTTTTTATTTTTTTTATTATTTTTTAACTGATATTCTTTTTTTAAATCAGATTTTTTAATTTTTTAAATTTAATATAATTCTTATTTTTTCCATATTTTTAATATATTAAACTATTTATGTAACATTCTAACGATAATGAATTAATTTTTTAATATAACATCAATATTACTTTTATTTTTAAGAAAAAGTTTATATAATAGTTTAAATAGAAAATAAATTGAAAATTATCGAGTTTATGTGATTTACTATATATTTTTCATTATAAACTTCTAAACAATAATTATTAAATAGAATTTTAAATAGAAAATAAATTTATAAGTGGTATTGTGAGAAATAATTTTGAAGTTGAATATTTTTACAATGAATCTATAGATACATTGGGTATAAAAGTTAAAAGAAATTTTCAATATGGCCAAAAAGTTGAAATAGATGAAGACATTTTATTGGATTTTGATATAGGTAACGTTCCAACTGCATTAGAGCTATTAATGCTTCAGAAAGATTGTCTGTTCCTAAAGAAAGCTTTGAAAAAATGCATTGCTTTAACATGAAAGTTTGTGTTGACAAAGATTCCATTCTAATGTGTGCAATTTTTGGATTTATAATTCCAAATAAAGATGATGAATATGAATTAAGTTACTTCATTGAAAATAACTTTGATTTTATTCCTACAGAAACTGAATTAGTTATATCTTAATCTGGATTTTATTTCTTAATAATTGTTGTAGGTGATTTCCATTAGTGAAGAAGATGATTTGAGAATGATTGAGGAACATAATCAGAGATTAGTGGAAGAGCTAGTTAAAAACTATGATTATGTTTATGTCTATTTAGTTGATGGTAGGTCATATTCCCTTACAAAAGAAAACAGTTTTGCATTTAAGGTTGGAAAATTTTAGATCTATGATAATGATATTGAAGTTGATATTGTTGATATTGAAATGATTGAATTTTCAGATTAGTTTTTTTCTTTAATTTTTAAAAATATTCTTGAGTAATATGGGATTATTTTTAAAAATAATTGTTTATTATTATATTCTTCTAGTTTTATTCCTTTAGATTTTGTTATTTAATTTAGTTTTTTCTCTATTTTATATTTTTAAGTATCAAAATATAAATAATAAAATTAACAAACTAGGTTTTAAGAAGATTTTACTACTTTTTTTATTTTTTCCAAATTTTTCATTATTCTTTTATTTTTCTATTCTTTTGCTGATTTTCATTATATTTATTAATAGATATTTTTAAAAACTCTTATAAACTAATAAGATAAATATTATATTAATTAAGATTAAGGTGAGAGAAAATGAATATGAGAAAAATTCTTGTTTTGCTCGTTTTACTTGTTGCAGTTGTAGGATTTACAATGGGACAGGTTTGTGCTGCTACAACTACCATTAAGATGGGCAAGTATAAGGACATTGGCAGTAAGGACAGAATTTTGACTTTCTATCAGCCAAAAGATGCACAAAATGTCAAAGGAGTATATGCTGCTGTCTTTTATCACAATAAGAAAAAAAGGGGATGACTTCAGACCTCACACTTATGTTTTAAGAAAGATGGCAGTTTATTATAAGAATAAAAAAGGAAAAGTAATACTCAGAACTGCTAAAGCAAACACCAGCAGTGGACGTATATTGCTTTCCACTAAAAAGATCAATGGTTACACTCTTTATAAAGCTACAATAACTTATAGTAAGATGACTAAAAAAGAGAAAAATATTATTATGACTCCGCTTTTCTAATTTAAGCGGTTTTAACTTTTTTTTATTTTTATTATTCTATTTTTATTAATTAAATTTAAAAAGAATAAAAAAATAAAAAAGAAATTATAATTTTATAAATTATAAACTTCTTCTGAAGGTACTAATGGCACTTTATATGCATTTAAAATGCTTATAAGATTGTCCAAATCTTCAGCTTGCAATAATAAAATAGCTTTTTCAGTCTTTTCATGAGTGAATGCATAAATATATTCGAGATCAATCTCTTCATCATTCAATATCTTTAAGACAGAAGACAATCTACCAGAGGTATCATCGAGTTTAGCTCCAACGATTGGTGTGTTTTTAACAATGTACCAGTGTTCTTCAAGTATTTTTTTAGCTTTTATAGGGTCTTGAACAACTAATCTTAAAATACCGAATTCAGTTGTATCTGCCAGTGATAAAGCTCTTATGTTTATGCTATTTTCAGCAAGTAAATTTAAAGTGTTATAAAGGTTCCCTCTTTTATTTTCCAAAAATATGGATAATTGTGTTATTTTATACATTTTAAAACTCCCTTAATTTAGTGTAGATTACGTTTATCAATCACTCTTTGTATCTTACCTTTTGTACTTCTTGGAATGCTTTTTGGTGCAACTAAGCTAACATTAACTGAAATTCCAATCTCATTTTGAATGTATTCACTGATTTTTCTTTTTACTTCCATCATCTCTTTTACATCATCTGAGAAAAGAGATTCAGAAGCTTCAACCTTGATTTCAATTTCATCCATTATGTCTGGTCTTGTAACGATGATTTGGTAGTGAGGTTCGATATCACTGACATTAAGAAGTGCCTTTTCGATTTGTGATGGGAATACAGCTACTCCTTTTACCTTAATCATATCATCAGATCTTCCGGTGATTCTTTCCATTCTTGCAAGTGTCCTTCCACATTCACAGGTGTCATAGTGAAGAGCAGTAAGGTCTTTTGTTCTGAATCTGATTACAGGCATGCTTTCTCTTTCAAGGTTAGTCAATACCAATTCTCCATGAGTTCCTTCAGGCAATGTGTTACCTGTATTTGAATCAATGATTTCAGGATAGAAGAAATCTTCAGCAATATGCAAACCATTCTGTGCAGAGCATTCTATACCTAAACCAGGACCCATCAATTCGGTAAGTCCGTAGATATTGTATGCCTTGGTCTTGAATGTGTCTTCGATTCTGTCTCTCATTTCTGAAGTCCACATTTCAGCTCCAAAACCGATAGCCTTAAGTCCTAGATTATCAAAGTCTATTCCTTCCTCTTTAGCCACTTCTCCTAAGTAGATACCATAGGATGGTGTGAAAATAAGGCAGGTTGTACCGAAGTCAGCCATGATTTCAATTTGTCTTCTGGTTTGTCCAGTTGAAATAGGGATAATTGTTGCTCCTAATCTGTGAGCGCCATAGTGAACACCGAATCCTCCTGTAAACAAACCGTATCCATGTGTGTTTTGTATGATGTCGTCTGCATCAAGACCCATCATGGTAAGTCCTCTTGCAACAATTTCTCCCCAATTGTCAATATCATTTTGGGTGTATCCGCTTACAACAGGCTTTCCGGTAGTTCCAGAAGAGGAGTGTACCTCTATGATTTCCTTTTTATCAACTGCAAACATTCCAAATGGATAACATGCTCTTAAATCATCTTTAGTAAGGAATGGCAACTTTTCAATATCCTTTAAGGTTTCTATGTCTTCAGGGAAAACATTTGCATTTGTATACTTTTCAGTGTAAAATGGAATCTTGTCAAATGCCCTTTTAACAGTAGCCTGCAACTTCTTCAATTGAAGTTCAAAAATGTCTTCTCTTGACATGCATTCTATTTCTTCATTCCACATATTCTAACCTTTTTTGTTTTTATGTAATTTTAGTAATTATTATAATTGTAATTATAATTTATTTATAATTTTTTTTTAAATTAATCCTAAATTTTTCATATATTCTAAACTTTTTTCAATGAAATCCACATTTATTAACTCTAACACATAGATGCCATCATACTTATTCTTAGCAAAAACATCAAAGAACCCATTTACATCAAAAGTCCCATCACCTAATGCAAGGTGTAAGTCATCATTGCCAGGATTATCATGCATGTGTATGTGTTTAATTGAATCGAAGTAACTTTCCTCTGGAGTGAAGCCATTTGTATGGGCATGACCTATATCCATAGTCATAGGAAGGTCAAGTTTAAGCAATGTATCATTCAGTTGGTTCACATCTATGAACATGAAGTCAGAAATGTTTGGCAAGTTTTCAATACATGCATCAACTCCACTATCTTTTGCATAGTCTCCAATTACTTTAAGATGTTCTTCTGATATTTGATAGACCAAATCTTTCCTTCCTCTTCCACGGAATCCAAGAATTCCTGGATGAACAACAACAATGGTGCTGTCAATCATATTTGCAAGGTCAATGGATCTCTTTATTTCATTAACGGAAAAATCTGCCATTGCAGGATTTAGGGAAGCTATGTTAATGTCAATGAATGGGGCGTGAACAGTATATTTCAAGTCATATGAATTTATTAGGTCTATTAGCTCATTATTGTCATTAATGTCCCTATATGGGTAATCATGGACTATTTCAACATAATCAATATATTCATTGCTGTCAAAGTATTCTAAAGATTCTTCAATCGTTCTGTCTTCTGTTGCTAACATTGAAGCTCCAATTTTCATATTTTTCATCCCTTAATTGTTTTAATATTTATCTAATTTTTATAATGAATTGGATTCAAATCTTTAATGATAATCAGTCTCTTACTCTTGCAACCACTCTTAATCCCTTATCCATACCATCTATAATTTCTTCTGTAAGGTCAAGGTTATTGTGAAGCTTTACATAGCCTCTTTTTCCCACAGTTGCTGTAAATAAGTATTTGTCCTCTAAAAGGATGTCAAATGACCTGCCTACGAATTTCTTGCCTATAGGTAGCACTAGATGGTTCTTTCTTGTTTCTGGAAAGAGTTCAAAGACTTCATAATAGAATTCAGAGGTTTCTCCATCTTCATAATCATCATCAAGGGATTCATTGTCCTCTTCACTTAAGTCAAAATAATTGTCCTTGCCATAGTCCTTTTTACTTTCATCAATTCTATAATCCTTTAAATTGTCATTATATTCCTTCAATTGGGACTTTTTAGACTTTTTATGCTTATCTTTCTTGTCCTTTTTTGATTTGGATTTCTTGGATCTTTTTGAAAGTCTTTCTGCAAAGCTGTCAGGTGCATTTTCAAGAGGTTCAACATTCATGCTAATTCCAATCCCATTTTCAAGGTCTGTGATTCTTTTTCCACCCTTTCCAATGATTTTTGGAATGTACTTTTCAGTAATGTAAATGTTTACTCTTCTGTCGTTTTCCATGCTTACTTCAATTGCTGCCTTTGGAGCGATTCTTTTCATGGTTCTTAGGATTTCACGTTCTGCAATCAATTGAACAGGAGTTTTCTCATTTTCCATTTTTGCCTTTTTAGACTTTTCAACCATGCCTATATCCATTACAATGGTCTGTTCACCATAGGTATAGATCTCATTTACAAGAGTTCCTGTTTCAAAGTCCCTTACCTCAATGACTGGTCTTGCAAGGTCTCTTTCTTCCATTCCAGTTGGAACCTTTACAGTAAGTTTGTTTTCATAGATTGCAGATATTTCACCATCTTCAATATAGATTGTAGTGTCGACAATTGAGGGGATGGTACCTAAATCGACTCTGCTTGCAATCCTTTGAATTGCATCGATAGGCCTTGTAGCATGAACAACACCAATCATACCGACACCTGCAAGTCTCATGTCTGCAAATATCTTGAAGTCATGGTTCCTTCTAAGCTCATCATAAATGGTAAAGTCAGGTCTGACCAATAATAGTATGTCTGCTGTATTTTCCATATCTCCTTCAAGAGGAGCATATTGGGTGATTGTATCTCCCACCTGCAAGTCTCTTGGAGATTCCATGGTCTTAACGACCTTGTTTTGCTCTTCATCATAGAATTTGGCTATTGCCTGTGCAAATGTACTTTTTCCTGCTCCAGGTGAACCTGAAATGAGGATTCCTCTAGCACTGTTTGTCAATCTTTCAATCAATTGACTGGATAAATGATAATTATCAATGGAAACTTCAGCAACAGGTCTGACTGCAGTTATCTCTAATCCTTCAGAAAATGGAGGTCTTGCTATTGAAATTCTCAAATCTCTTGATTGAACTACAATGGCTCCTTCCTTATCAACTTCAAGATATGTTTTGGAATCATATCCTTCCTTTTCAATGATTTCTTCTGCAATTGCTTCCAATTGTTTGTAAGTAAATTTTTCATCTGCAAGCTTTACAAGTTCAATATGTCCTGGCTTTCCCTTTTTAGCCATAGGGACAACATTTTCCTTTAAGTGAACACTCATTGTGTCTTCATCAAAGAATTTAGCTATTTTTAAGTTTATTGTTCCTTTGTATTCCTGTGCATAATATATTACAGGTATTCCCTGTGCCTCTGCAGTTTTAACTTGGATCTTATCGCTGGTTAGAAGTAAAGCCAATTCATCCTTAGCAACATCTCTGATTAATCCGTCTATTTCTCCAAGTTTGGCATTGTCCTTTTCAAATTTGGTAGGTCTTCTGCCAGTGATTCTAATTGCTATTTCTCCAATTTCAGCTAAATCCTGCAATTTCTTTACATTTTCAAGACCATGAATTCCAGTTGGCCTCTGATTGTTGGCTTGATGTTCAAGTTCAGCGATTACAGCTTCTGGTATGATGATTTCAGGGTAGTTCAATCCTTTTTCCTTGATGATCTTTTCTACATTGCCTTCAATGATTGCACTTGTATCAGGTACAATTCTTTTTATTTCATCATTGAAATCATCTTCATCATTATAATCGCTATCATAGTCATATTCGTTAAAATCCATATTTTCACCTCCTTTGAGGTTTGATTAATTTAATAATTCTAATTTTATTTAAAGTAAAATTTTAAGCAAATATTTTACGTAATTTATTTACTAATATTTGGATATTATTTATCCATACATTTCCTTTGGATCAAACAATCTTTCAGAGATTATTTCAATGTCATCATCTGTAAGATTGTCAATGCCAATATTCTCTTTATCAATCTCCAATTGTCTAAAGAAGCAAGATCTGTATCCTTCGTGGCATGCTGCACCAATCTGTTCAACCTTCATGATAATTGCATCTGCATCACAGTCAATGTACATTTCCTTAACAGTCTGTACATTTCCAGAGCTTTCTCCCTTTAGCCATTGCTTTTGTCTTGAAGTGGAGTAGTAATGAGCTTTTTTAGTCTTTAAGGTCTGTTCTACAGCTTCCTTATTCATAAAAGCCACCATCAATACGTCATTTGTTTGCCAATCTTGTGCAATTGCAATGACCAAGTCTTCTCCACCCATATTAAGTCTGAAATTTAATTCCATTGTCACACCTTTGTTATAAAATAAAATTAATAAGTTTAAATTAAATTATAAATTATATTATAAATTAAATAAATTGATAATTTTCTTAATTGTATAATTTATCTTTAATGTATTCAACTACATTATCAATATCAACTAATTCCTGTTCTCTAGATAGCATATCCTTTACAGTAACTTTTCCGTCTTCAAGGTCACGTTCTCCTACAAGAACAGTGTATTTGACATCAATCTTATTAGCATAAGCTAAGATCTTCTTGAACTTCTTTCTGGACAAGTCCACTTCAGTTGGAATGGCTGCTTTTCTTAAAGTTTGGGCAATATTGAATGCTTCGTGTCTTGTAGAGTCTGAAATAGCTGACACATATGTGCTTACAATAGGTTCAAGTTCTGGCTTTCCATTCAATTCCTCGATTGCATTCATTAATCTGTCAAAACCTAATGCAAATCCAGTGGATACAACATCTTCTCCACCAAATAATTTAACGAGACTGTATGTTCCTCCACCACAAACCTGCTTTTGTGCACCGAGTCCTTCTACATATACCTCAAATACGATTCCAGTATAGTAGTCAAGACCTCTTGCAACACCAAGGTTGAGTTTGTAGTTGAACACTTGGAAGCTTTCAAGTGTTTTTACAAGTTCTTCAAACTCTTCTAATGCTTCTTGGGTTTCTTCATATGGAGCAACTAATTCTCTTATGTCTGCAATTATTGATGAGTCACCAACCATATCCATTAATTTGAACAATACTTCATTAAGCTCTGGCTTGTCTTTGATGATAGGATTGTCTCCAACAAGGGATTCCTTTAATAGTTCTTTATCTCCCTTATCGATAACAACCATAATCTCTCTTTGGGTGGCTGTATCAATATCAAAGTGAGCGAATAATCCTCTAATGATTCCTAAGTGGTTTATATTGAATTCTGCAGTTGTTATTCCAAGTTCTTCAATAGCATTGTTACACATAGCTATTATTTCTGCTTCACCTTCAGGAGTCTTGGCTCCAATCAATTCACATCCGAATTGCCAGAATTGTCTGAATCTTCCTTTTTGTGGTCTTTCATATCTGAAGCAGCTTCCATAGTAATAAATCTTGATTGGTTTCGAAGTCTTTTGAAGCTCGTTCAAGTATAATCTTGCAATAGGAGCAGTAATTTCTGGTCTAAGTGCAAGGTCTCTGTCTCCTTTGTCCTTAAAGTTGTATAGTTGATCTACAATTTCCTCTCCGGATTTTGTAGTGAATAATTTTAAGTCTTCAAATAAAGGTGTTTGAACTTCACCAAAACCATAGTTTTCAAATACATTTCTTAAAATGTCTTCAGCATATTTCCTTTGCCTCATTTCTTCAAAGAGGAAATCTCTTGTTCCCCTTGGTCTTTCAAATTCCATTATATATTCTCCAACAGTTTTAAATAATTTTTATCAGATTAAATAGTTATAATTTTTTTATAAATTAATAGTTAATTGTTTAACAATAT
>CAJOMK010000014.1 GCA_905235495.1 uncultured Methanobrevibacter sp. | reverse complement strand
AAAGTCTGAAAAATATGGAACTGGTCTTTTCGTAACAGATCAATTTGTAGATGGAATCGATATTTTACAAGTAAATTCTGACCAAATTGAAGAGGTAACAGGCAAGTTCTAGTGGAAGAAAAGGTACTGAAGCTTTGCTTAAGGTTTTAGACTATAAGATTGAACTTCCTCCACACAACATTAAAGAGGTTATTATAGCTTCCAAAACTAAATAATTATTTTATTTAAAAAAAGAAGTCAATTAAATTTTATAATTTTTCAAGTAAACTTTATATACTATAAAGTATATACTATCTTTAAGGGTTTATTCTCTTTATTTTTAATCTTAGCTAGTATTTTTAAACACAATATGAATAAGAAAAGAGATGAATTCTCTTTTCTTTTCTCCCCATTTTTTTTTACTATCTTTGCATTGATTCTTTTAGATATTTTTCAAAAAGATTTTTTTTTTCTATATTTGAATTTTTATCCTAATTCTCTTAATTATTACTTTATAGAAATATTTATATACTTAATAATACTATAATAATTTAGTCATGCCTAATTATTTAAATAAATGATATATAATCTATTTTTTTTTTTAGATATACATTTACATATAGATAAAGGGCAAAATAGGTTTTAATTTAATGATTATTTTTAAAAAATAATTCTTTAAAAAAGGTTTTTATAAATTTTTGAGAGGATAAAAATGGCTAAATATATAGACACTAAGAATGACTCTAATGCTAAACATGATAATACCTATTATAAAAATGTTCTCTTGATTGGAAGTCCTAATGTGGGAAAAAGCTTAACATTTAATAAATTAACAGGTATGACAGCTATGGTTTCCAATTATCCTGGAACCACTGTAGATATCGATGAGGGTAATTTCACATATGAAGGGAAGACTGTTCATATAACTGACCCTCCAGGACTTTATGACTTAAACACAATCACTGAAGAGGAAAGAGTAGCGAAATTATTGGTATTTGATGAAAGATTTGACTTGATGGTTCATGTTTTGGATGCTAAGAATATAGAAAAATCCATAGATCTCACTTTGCAATTGATTGAAGCAGGTAAAGAAGTGATTTTAGTTTTAAACATGATGGATGAGTTTGAGGCTATGGGAGCATTTGTAGATGCAGAAGAATTATCCTCTGAACTTGGAATTCCAGTTGTTTTAACTGCTGCTGCAGAAAATAGGGGTTTAGAAGAGTTAAAGCACACAATTGTAAACTATGACTCAATTGAAAATGAAATTTTGAATCAATCTAAAACATTGGACGTAGATTATGGAAGATCCATAGAAATAGCCATTTCTGAAATCAAAAATAATATTTCTGGAACTTATACAGTTTCCAAAAGATATTTGGCAGTTTCATTGCTTGAAGGAGACGAAGACAGTGAAAATCTAATTAAGGAGAAGGAAGACTACTCCAAATTGTTTCAGATTATTGAAAAGCAAAGGGCTAAGTTTGATGAGCCTGTCAAGTATCTTACAAAGCTTAAACTTGCTGATTATGCTAAATACATTAAATCAAATTACACAACAATAGATAGCGTAAACATTCAGGATATGGATAGTTTAGGTGAAAAGATAAGTAGAATAATGATTCACCCTATATATGGACTGATTATCCTTGCCTTTGTATTGTACTTTGGACTTTACTTGATTGTAGGGGTTCTTGGAGCAGGAATTCTTGTAGACTTTTTGGAAAATATAATATTCGGTCAATACATAAACCCTGCAGTAACAGCTGTTGTTGTTCACTATGTTCCATGGGTGCCAATACAAAACTTGTTTGTAGGTGAATATGGTATTGTGACACTTGGTTTAACCTATGGGTTTGGTATTATTCTCCCAATTGTATCCCTTTTCTTCATTGTATTTTCAATACTTGAAGACAGCGGATATCTGCCAAGGCTTGCTTTGCTTGTAGATAATGTATTTAAGAGAATTGGATTAAGTGGAAGAAGTGTTATTCCATTTGTTCTTGCAGTAGGATGTGGAAGTATGGCTGCAATGGTTACAAGAACATTGGAAACAAGAAGGGAACGTAATATTGCTGTAATGCTTATGGCTTTGACAATTCCTTGTTCTGCACAGCTTGGAGTAATCATGGCGCTTTTATCCCAGCATCCAAAGTCCATATGGATTTGGCTTGCAGTGATTTTACTCAACTTTGTTGTTCTTGGATATCTTGCAAAAAGGTTTGTTCCAGGTGCACAACCAAGTTTCTTTATGGAATTGCCTCCTTTAAGATGGCCTAAATTATCACATATCGCTAAAAAGACTTGGACACGTCTTGTAATGTATATTAGGGAACTGATTCCAATCTTCATTTTAATCAGTGTAATCATTTGGGCACTTGACTTATGCGGTATTTTCCAATGGATAAACTCTTGTGTAAGTCCTGTCGTTAATGCAATTGGCCTTCCAACATCTACAAGTTCCTCTTTTGTACTTGGATTCTTTAGAAGGGACTTTGGTGCAGCAGGACTTATGGTAATCCAAAGTCAATTGACTGGAGTTCAATTGCTTGTTGCATCTGTAACCTTAACATTGTTCTTGCCGTGTGTAGCTCAATTGATAATCATGATTAAGGAAAGAGGTGTAAAATTAGCGGGTCTAATTGCTATAATGAGTATTATTCTTGCATTTTGTATGGGATTCCTTGTTAACTTGTTGTTGACTACTTTTAATGTGGTCTTATAGATTGGTGAGTTTCTATGGCTGAAGAAGATATTAAAAATCAAATAGTCAAATGTGAATTTTGTGGATTCACATTTCAAAAATGTGATGGAATAAGTTGTGATTCATGCCCTATCAACTGTAAGACAGTCAAATGTCCTAATTGTGGATATGAAATCCTGCCGGAATCTAAATCATATAAATTTATGGAAGATAGTGTAAAGAAGATTAAAAATAGGATTTTTAAATGGAATAAATAGATGAATATGTATTAAAACATCATTATTTCATTAATTAATAATTATTTATGCTTTATTATTTCAAGGATTGGAGTGTTAAAATGAAAAAAAGTGAAATAGAACATTATTTGCGAGACATTTGGGTTAGAGAGTTTGAAAAGGAAGAAAAATTGGTTGTTGATGAATTCAATTCAGAAGATATTGAATTATTGGCTAAAAAGGAATATATCAAAACAGATGATGGTTTTGTCAATTTAACTGAAACCGGAGAACGTTTAGGAAGATCTTTGGTTAGAAAGCATAGGATTGCTGAAAAGGTTGTGGTTGACTTGTTTTTAGCTGATATGGATGAAATGGAAGAATTGGCAGACCAAATTGAGCATGTTATGAGTGAAGAGGTGGAAGACAATATATGCAGAATACTTGGAAACCCTGAAAACTGTCCTCATAACAACCCTATTCCTAAAGGAGACTCCAGTGATGGCACTAATGATGGTTTGAATAATGAATATTCAGTTCCTTTGGTATCCTGTCACAGTGGTGAGTCTGGAGAAGTTTCATATATTAAAACTGAAGATGCTCGTAAATTAAGAAAAATCATGAATTTAGGACTTATTCCAGGTTCCAAAATTTGCTTGATTCAAAAATTCCCAAACTATGTATTCCAATTGGGAAACACTCAATTGGCTGTAGATAAGGAATTGGCTAACGAAATATTTATTAAATTAGATGAATAAGTTATAAATATATTGAAATCATTCTTTTATTAGATGAATAGGTTATAATTATATTGAAATCAATCATTAATTTGGTGAAAATAATGTTAGAAATCATTCCTGTTTTAGATTTAATGAACTCTGTTGCCGTATCTGGTAAAAGTGGCAATAGGGACACTTACACTCCTCTTCAAACAATTTATGCATCTTCATCTGATCCTGTGGAAATAGCTAATTCATTAAAGAGAGCTAATGCAAATGAAATGTATATAGCTGACTTGGATTTGATTGAAAGAAATGGAAATCATAACATTTACAAAATAAAGGAAGTAAATACAATATTGTCTGTCATTCTAGATGTAGGTGTAGATAATTTGGAAACTTTTGAATTCATGTTGGAGTTTGCTTACAAAATAATCGTAGCTACTGAAACACTTGAATCCATTGAAGAGCTTGAAAAGATTTTTGAAAAGTATCCAAAGGAAAGAATCATTGTTAGTGTGGATGTCAAAGACAACGAATTATATACAAAACATATGGATTTGGATTTGGAAGGCTTCAAGGAAGTCTTAAGAAAAATCGATCCGAATGAAATCATTTTGCTTGACATTTCATCAGTAGGAACGGAAGCAGGATTCAATAAGGAACTCCTTGAAAGATTCGATGAATTTAAGGATAAGATAATCTTAGGTGGTGGAATCACAAAGGATGAAATTCCATTGATTGAGGAATTGGGAATTAAAAAGGCCTTAGTAGGAACTGCTTTGCATAAAAGTGAAATAAGCCTCAACAATTTCTAAGTTTTTGCTTAAATTTAAATATAAAGTAAAATAAACTATGTATTAGTTAAGATATTTATTAAAATTAATAGTGATAAAATGGCAAATGGATTTATTATTATATTTTCACATATTTTACCTTTAATACTAGCATTTTTCAGTATTTTATTAATTATCGATGGAATAATGGATGAACAGAGATATATTTCTATTATTGGGATTGTGCTGTTTCTAATTGCAGCTATTGGTCCATTTTTAGTATTGTCTATATTACTATAAAGTAATTCTTTTTATTTTTTTACTTTTTTTTTATTCTTTTTTACTATTTTTTATTTTATTATTTTTTATTTCACTATTTCTATTTTTTTTCTTGCTTTTTCTCAAATTTCTATATTTTTTTAATAACATATCATAACATCATGATATGAAAACATTTAAATATGTTGAAGTATTAATATAATTATAAGAAGGTGTTTTAAATGCAAGATCAAAATTTGCAAATTAATAATGACAATCATGATGATGTATGTGAAGTATATCATCCTCATGAAGATTCAATTGAAAGGGCTAAAAAGCATATTTTAGCTGAAGAGGAGTACACTGACTTATCTGAATTCTTTAAGATATTTGGAAATTCAACAAGGCTTAAGATAATTTCATTATTGGGCTATGAGGATTTGTGTGTATGCGATATCTGTGAAGCATTGGATTTAAATCAAAATGCTGTCTCTAATCAATTGAGAATATTGAGAGCACATAATATTGTCAAATTTGAGAAGGAAGGAAAGCAGGCAAGATATTCCTTAACTGACCTTCATGTAGAAATGATTTATAAGATGGGTTTGGAACACTTGAATGAATAATTTAGAAGTTTGGATATTCTTCAATCAAAATATTTCATTTTTTTAATTTAATTTAATTATATTAGCTATTAAGGTGTCAATATGGTAAATAGATGTTATGATTCTGATTGTAATGAAGAGGAATGTTATAATCCTGAACATTACAATTTTATTTGTTTTGATCCTAACTGTAATGATGAAAAATGTATTAATGAAGAACATTATAAAAAGCAGTTATTAAGGGATTATCAGAAAAGCACAGATTTAAGTGTGTTTGATCATAGAGAAGAGATAGATTATAATGAGGATGTTGATATAAACCTTTGTGGTTGTCCAGATTGTACAGATGATGACCATGACCATAATCATGACCATGATCACGAGCATGACTATGATCACGACCACGGACATGCGCATCATCATGACCATGGCCACGAGCATGACCATGATGATTTCTCATTATGTGCATGCCCAGATTGTGCAGATGATGATCAGGGACATGATTACGGACATGACCACAGCCATGGAGATGAAGACATTATTGCAGAAGGAAAACCTCTACTATCAAACAGTCCCATTCAAATCATGGTCTCAAGTGGAATCCTCTTTATAGCAGGACATATACTTGAATACTTATCCTTTGACATGACCATTGTAACAATAATCTACATGCTTGCAGCTATTATAGCAGGTTATGAAATAGCTGTAATGGCTTATAACTCACTTGTTAAACGTCATACCATCGGACCTGCACTTCTTGTGGTGATTGCATGTATAGCTTCATTCATTATCGGTCACGGTGAAGAGGGTGCAGCAGTTGCCTTATTATACTATATCGCTGAATTCTTGGAGGATTATGCAGAACTTAGAGCAAAACGTTCAATCAAGTCATTAGTTGAATTGGCTCCAGAAAAAGCAAGAGTGAAAGTTGACGGCGGAGAGGAAATCCGTAATGTTGACCAAGTAAAAATCGGTGAAATTGTTATGATTAGACCTGGAGATAAGGTTCCTTTAGATGGAAATATTGTACATGGTACATCTTCCATAAACCAAGCTTCAATCACTGGTGAAAGTCTTCCTGTAACCAAAACAGTCGGTGATGAGGTTTTCTCAGGTACTGTAAATGAAGACGGATATCTTGAAATGGTAGTGACCAAAGAAGCTAAGGATTCAGTAATCTCCAAAATTGTAACTCTTGTTAAAAGGTCACAATTAAAAAGATCCACTACAGAAACATTGGTGGAACGTATTTCCAAATATTATACTCCTTTAATGATACTCATTTCTGCATGTGTAGCATTCATTCCCCCTCTCTTATTTAGTCAGAACTTGGAAGATTGGGTTTATAAGGCACTTTCAATTATGGTAATTTCATGTCCTTGTGCATTTTTAATCTCCACTCCAATAGGAATAGTATCCGCTATCACTTCAGCTACCAGAAAGGGAGTTCTTATCAAGGGAAGTACCTATATAGATGAAATGCGTAATGTTAAAGCGGTTATTTTTGATAAGACTGGAACATTAACTGAAGGAAAGCTTGCATTAAGCGATATAAATGTTTTAGATGAGGATTACACTGAAGAAGAGATTGTAAGGATTGCTACTTCATTGGAACACAGTTCATCTCACCCAATCGCTCAAGCAATCGTTGATTATGCAGGCATTAATGAAATAAGCTTTGATGAGATTGAAGACTTTAAGAACATTCCGGGTAAGGGAATTGTTGGTACCGTTGATGGAAAACATTACTATGCTGCAAATGAGTCTTTGATTGAAGGAAGCGAGTTTAATGTTTCAAGAGAGGAAATTAATAAGGATACTGCTGAAGGTAAAACATTGGTTTTCATTGGAGATGAAAAAGGAGTTATTGCAGGCTTAACTGTAGTTGACAAGATTAGAGACAATGCACAAGATGTAATAAGCGATCTTAAGGGCCAAGGCATAAAAACCATCATGCTTACCGGTGACAGTAAGCTGGCTGCAAAAAAGGTTGCCGATGAAATTGGACTTGATTACGTTTACTCCAATTTGCTTCCGGAAGATAAGTTGAATCTTCTTGACACTATCCGCAACAAGTTTGGTGATGTGGTTATGGTTGGTGACGGCATCAACGATGCACCTGCATTGGCACGTGCAAACATAGGTATTGCAATGGGTGCTGCAGGTTCAGATGTTGCAATTGAAACCGCTGATGTGGCTCTAATGCAGGATGACATTAGCAAGTTGCCTTACCTATTCAGTTTAAGCAAAAAGACAATGAATATAATTAAACAAAATATTTCACTATCCATTTTCGTAAAGGCTCTCTTTGTAATCCTTGCAATATTAGGTTTAATTACTTTGATGATGTCTGTTGGTATAGGTGACATGGGCTTAACTTTAGTAGTTATACTAAATTCATTTAGGATTGCTAGAGTAAAAGATCCATTATTCTAAAAAAAAGCTATTTTTAAATGGCAATTTTTGGCCAATATTATTATTATTTTTTTAATTTTAAAAAAACAATAAAAATTATAAAATAAAAATTTTAAAAATAAAATAAAATTAATTTTAAAAATAAAATTATAAAAATAAAAAAAGAAACATAGAAAAAATCTATGTTTAGAATGTATAATGTATGTTATGCAATTTATACAAACATACTGAACTGCTTGAAGGGAATGCATAAATCATATAATCCAACTCTTCAAGACTTATTTTTTGATTGATGATAAATGTAAACATGTTAGCTACATTTTCAGCATCTGCTGCAAGTATTTCAGCACCTACAATCTGCTTATCTTTATCTACAATTACCTTTGCTTCAGCTGTCCTATCGTTTTTAAGCTCTAAAGAATAGGATTTACCATATTGGATTCTGTGAACTTCATATTCATCCATTTCTTCAGCTACAAAGGCAGGAACTCCAACGGTAGCTATTCTTGGAATTGTATATGCAACTGCAGGAACAACAGGATAGATTATTTTTTCAGGATTTTCTTCCAGCAATGCCTTGCCGAGATATTTTGATTGATGGATTGCAACGGTTACAAGCTTTGCAATGCCGCTGTCTGCAACATCACCGCATGCATAGATGTTAGGAACTTCAGTTTTAAGGTATTCATCAACCTTTATTCCTCTTTTGGTATATGTCAATCCAACATTTTCAAGACCAATGTCTTCAACATTAGCCTCTCTTCCCATAGCTGCAATCACATAGTCCCCGGTTAAGCTTAATCCACTTTCACAATTTACTGTAAATCCATTTTCATAAGTCTTATTATCTATTTTAGCATCAGGATCTCTTAATATCTCATCAGTATTCAATGAATTTTCAAGATTAAGGACTCTTTCTTCAGGATTATCTATAATTAGATTTTCATCCTTGATTATTTCAGTTACTGTTTCATTGAAATGGAATCTGATGTTCTTTTCTTTTAGTATTTCAATCACATGTTGGACATATGGTTGGTGGAAGTATTTTAAAGCCATATCTCCCCTTATGATTACATCTGCACTAAGGCCTGCTTCTGCAAGTATTGAAGCGAATTCCATACCTACAAAACCTGCTCCAATGATGATTGCATGTTTTGGAAGCTCATCAATGTCTAAAAAGTCAGTGCTGTCATGCAAGTATTCCTTTCCTGGAATGTCTGGAATCACTGGCTTTAAACCTGTACAGATTACTATTTTTTCAGTTGTATATTGTTCGTCTCCAACTTGAACGGTATGCTCATCAACAATAGTTCCTTTTCCGTGAGATACATCAAGGTCATATTCCTTGAATTTTCCATCAAGGAAGGGAGCCATATTTGCAATACGTTTACGTTTAAATTCCATTAAAGCTGTCCAGTCAACATCGAAGTCTCCGGATTTTCCACATCCTTCAAAATTATCTGCCAATGCCTTGATTTCATATGGAGCATCAACAATTGCTTTTGAGTTGCATCCTCTATTAGCACAGGTTCCACCGTATAAGCTTTCTTCTACAATTAAAATTTTAAGACCAGCTTTTCTTAAGAAACGGCCACCTTGCCATGCTGCATTTCCACTTCCGATATATATTACATCATAATCCATAGTTAGCCTCTAGTGTTTTTTAAAATTAGTATATTATTTGTTTTAAATAGTATAAATTATTATCTTATAAATAGAAAAATTGTTTTGAAAATAGTCTAAAAATCAAGTAAAATAAAAATAGGATTTTAAAATAAATTTATTTTAAAAAAGAATAGAAATTATAAAAGTTAAATTAATAAAAAAAAGTTAAATGATAAAAAAAGTTTAATTAATAAAAATAGTTAAATTAATAAAAAAAGTAAATAGGGAGAATTATAATTCTCCTCTTTCTCTTCTTTCTTCAAGAAGTTTTAAACCAAGTTCTCCTAATTTGTATTTTTGGATTTTACCACTTGTGGTAAGTGGGAATTCATCTACAAAGAATACATATTTAGGAACTTTATATCTTGCAATATTTCCAATGCAGAAATCTCTGATGTCTGCTTCAGTAACATCTTCAAATCCAGGTTCCTTGATAATGAATGCACCAACGATTTCACCGTATTTCTCATCAGGAATACCTCCTACCTGTACATCCTGCACGCATTCATGGGTAAAGAGATACTCTTCGATTTCTCTTGGATAGATGTTTTCTCCACCACGGATGATCATATCTTTAATACGTCCTACGATACTGTAGTAACCGTCTTCATCTACAGTAGCCAAGTCTCCAGAGTGTAACCATCCATCTGCTTCAATGGTTTCGGCTGTCTTTTCAGGCATATTGTAGTATCCTTTCATTACATTGAAACCTCTGCACATGATTTCTCCAGTTTCACCAGGTCCAAGCTCTTCCCCGGTTTCAGGGTCTATAATCTTTACTTCAATATTAGGGAATTTTCTTCCTACAGTACTGATCTTTTTCTCAAATGTATCTGCTGCATTGGTTTGAGTAAATCCAGGACCAGCTTCTGTAAGACCGTATACACTGGTGATTTCCTTCATGTTCATCTTATTGATTGCATCTTTCATGGTTTCAACAGGACAAGTGGAACCTGCCATGATACCGGTTCTAAGTGAAGACATATCGAACATGTCAAACATTGGATGGTTCATCATACCGATAAACATTGTTGGCACACCATATATGGAAGTACATTTTTCCTTTTGGATTGAAGAGATAGCAAGCAATGGGTCATATTCTTCAAGTACAACCATTGTTGCTCCATGGGTAATTACAGCCATTACACCAAGTACGGTTCCAAAACAGTGAAATAAAGGTACTTGCAAGAGAAGTCTGTCCTTTTCGGTATAATTCATATTCTCTCCAATGTAATAACCGTCATTTAAAATGTTACGGCTTGTAAGCATTACTCCTTTAGGGAATCCTTCAGTACCACTGGTATATTGCATATTGATTACATCATGTTGGGTAACTGCATCCTTTATTTTCTGATATTTTTTATCATCATAGTTCATACCGAGCAATAATAGTTCATTGGTGTTGAACATTCCTCTATGCTTTTCCTGACCTACATGAATAATATATTTTAAGTGAGGGAATTTTTCACTGTTTAAATTTCCTCTTGCAGAGGTTAACATTTCAGGAACAAGCTCGTGAATGATATCGAAATAGCTGGTATCCCTAAATCCATCAGTCATACCTATTGCTTTCATGTCAGATTGCTTCAATACATATTCCAATTCGTGGGATTGATAAGCTGTATTGACAGTAACGATTGCTGCACCTATTTTAGCGCATGCAAACATAAAGGTTAACCATTCAGGTACATTTTTAGCCCATATTCCTACATGGTCTCCAGGTTCAATTCCAATTGATAACATACCTTTTGCTAAATTGTCCACTCTTTCATCAAACTCTTTATAAGTAAATCTGAGGTTTCTATCTGGATAAACAATAAATTCATGATCTGGCTGTTTTTCAACTTGTGATTCAAAGAATTTTCCAATAGGAAGTTCAGTAAATAGTTCACTCATGTTTTCACCATTTAATTATATCATTTGTTTTTATTATTTCAAATTCGTATAAATGTTTAATATTGATTTTTAATATGGGGTGTATAAAACAGCTAATATTCTAGCTTTGTCTCCAGTAGAGTGTAAATGGTGAGGGACAACAGAGTCATAGTAAATACTGTCACCTTCAGCTACAGTAAATTTGTCTTTACCATATTCCACTTCGATTTCACCTTCTAATACATAAATAAACTCTTCTCCTTCGTGAGATGATAACTTATGTTCTTCTTCATAAGTGATGTCGATTATGAATGGATCCATGTTTCTATCAATTTTACCTGCACCTAATGAGTGGAATTCTAAGTTGGTTGAGTTTGTAACGTCTTCCCTTCCAGAGAAATATAATACATTGTCAGGTTTTCCTCCTCTTACAACAACAGGTCCAAGTTGTGGTGTGTCATCGAGGAAAGTTCCAAGTCTAACACTGAGAGCTTTTGCCATTTTGGTAAGTGGGGTAAGAGAAGGAATGATTTCTCCATTTTCCACAGCTTTGAGAACTTCAATCTTCACATCACTTTTTTCAGCAAGTTCTTCAATGCTCATGTTTTGTCTTTCTCTAATGCTTTTTACTTTTAAAGCAAATTCTTTGTTTTCTTCCATTGTTTCACCTTTAGCATATTATTTAGTATTATTATTTTGTATTTTATTTTTTTAGTCAATTTTTCGATTAATGAATTAATTTAAGTCAGTAAAATTTATAAGTTTTTTATAATTTTCCAAATTCAAAAGAGTAATTTCACAAAAATGAAATAAAAAATAGAATTAAAAAGTTAAAAATCAAAAACAAAAAAAGACTATGGGATTTATTCATCATCGGAACTGTCATCACTAGGTGCCGGTTTCGGTTTAGAATCTGAATCATCACTACTATTTCTGTCATTGTCTGAATCAGAGTTACTGTTTTGATCGTCACTGTTGCCATTTGGCTTGTTATTAGTGTCATCATCAATATAATCTGTGGAATTATCAGTTGAATTATCTGTTTCATTAACTTCTTCTACCACTTTTGGTTCATAAACTGGATTTACACTAGCTGGAGAAAAGTTATCGTCATCTAAGGCAATCATCTTATCGGTGTCATTTATTCCCGGAAATGATCCCATAACTAGATTTCCTGTAAATGCAGCTGCAAAATTACTCAATCCTCAATCCCAAGGCAAGGATTGCAATAATCAGGAATATCAAGAAGTTAGCTTTCTTATCAACTTTCAAATTCTCACCTCGTTAAAATCATCTTCAAAATTCATTCGAATGTATATTATTTTATGAAATCTAATATATATTATTAAATTATATTAAATTAGTATTTATATATTATGGTGTTATTGTTTAGATTTTTTATAGCCTATTTCCTAATAAGTTCTTATTTCTAAATCCATTAAACTATTTGCACTTAAAATTATTTAAATTAGTTAAGGGTTGATATATTTTTAAATTGGCTAATTTTATACATTTTTTTATTTAAATGAGCCTTTTTATTCCTTTTTCTTATAATTGTACATTTTCATGCATTGTTGTAAACATTTATATAATTTGAGAAAAATATAAGATTATATCGGAAATCGGAAGCCGACTTCTGATTAATAAATTTTTTTATATTGATTTAATTATGAGAAAATGATAATATGGTTATGTTAAGTGCAGGAGATACAGCTTGGATACTCACAGCAACAATCTTGGTCTTAGTGATGAGCATCCCTGGTGTAGCTTTCTTTTATAGTGGTTTAACAAAAAGGAAAAATGTATTAAATACAATGTTTTTAACTTTTATAGCATTCTCCATAGCAAGTCTAATTTGGGTGGTTTATGGATATCCATTTGCTTTTGGAGATGTAAGTATAGGTGGTCTGATTGCTCATCCGACACATTTCTTCATGTCAGGCATAGGAATTGATGATTTGACTGGATCCATTCCTACAATATTGTTTGTTGTATTCCAATTGACATTTGCAGGTCTTACAGCAGCTCTTATCTCAGGGTCAATCGTCGGAAGGATGAAAACATCTGCTTGGATGATATTTATAGTTGCATGGGTGACTTTAGTTTATATCCCAATTGCCCACTGTGTATGGGGAGGCGGATGGTTGATGCAAATGGGTGCATTGGACTTTGCAGGAGGAACCGTTGTACATATTAATTCAGGGGTAACTGCATTGGCATTGGCACTTGTTATTGGAAAAAGGAAAGATGCTTCATTACTTCCTCATAACTTAGGTTATTCAGTATTAGGTGCAGGATTCCTATGGTTTGGATGGATGGGATTCAATGGAGGATCTGCTCTTGCAGCTAATGGACTTGCAGCTTCCGCTATTTTAGTTTCAAATATTTCAGCAGCTACTGCTTTGGTTACATGGGTATTGATTGATATTGTTAAAGGTGGAAAACCTACAATGTTAGGTGCTATTACCGGTGGAGTTGCTGGACTTGTTGCAATTACTCCTGCAGCAGGATTTGTAGATGTTCCTGCAGCTATTGCTATTGGATTTGTAACAACATTTGTATCTTACTATGGAATTTATTATCTAAAATCAAAATTAGGTTACGATGATGCATTGGATGTATTTGGAGTCCATGGTCTTTCAGGTATTTGGGGAGCAATTGCTACAGGTATTTTTGCTTCACCTCTTATTAATGAAGCATCAGGTTTGTTGTTTGGAAATCTTGGTCAACTCACTATCCAAATCATTAGTGTATTGGTGACAATAGTTTATGCATTTGTAGTTAGCTTAATTCTAGCTAAAATCCTTGATAAGGCAATTGGAATTAGAGTTGAAGAAAAAGCTGAAATTGAAGGACTTGATACAAACTTGCATGCAGAATCTGGATATAGACTATAAATTGAGTCATATGTAAAATTAAGGTGATATTAATGAAAAGGATAATTGCGGTTATTCGTCAGGAAAAGTTTGAAACTGTGAAAAAAGCTTTGCTTGATGCTGGCTGTGAAGGAATGAATGTATCAGAGGTTAAAGGAAGAGGTAGGCAAATGGGTATCAGGGAATCTTATAGAGGTTCCAGCTATTGCATTGATCTCATTCCAAAGACCCGTCTTGAACTGGTTGTAAATGATGAAGATTTAGAGAGCATTATGGATGTCATCATCGAAAGTGCACGAACAGGTGAAATCGGTGATGGTAAGATTTTCGTTTCAGATGTAGTTGAAGTAATCAGAATCAGAACTGGTGAAAGAGGCTCTGATGCCGTATAACCCAAGCTTTTCCGCTCCTTCGGAGCGCAAAACCTTGACCAAAACTTTTTCCCAGCTTTTATAGGGCTACGGCCTATAAACATGGACCAAAACTCTTTTCTTAGTTGGGAGTAATCTCAACTATTTTTTTCTTTTTTAAATGATTTTTTTTAACTATTTTTTTTTTTTCAGCTATTTTTATCGTTAATTGATTTTTTTTTAAATTATTTAATAAGTTAAGTTTTTATATCATAAATAATAAAAAATATTAATAATAATTTTTAGGATTCAATATTATGAGCGAACATTTACATTGGGATAGTGCCCTTTCATTTATTTTTGCTATGATTGGTGCAGCTGTTGGACTTGGAAACATATGGAGATTCAGTTATGTACTGTATTCCAATGGTGGAGGATCATTCTTCATCCCTTATTTGACTGCTATTGCAATTATGGGAATCCCATTTTTAATTCTTGAATATGGTATTGGATTCAGTTTCAAGGAATCTTTCTCGAATATTCTGAAAAAAATAAATGGGCGATTTGAATATGTCGCTTGGATGCTGGTTTTATTTGCTTTTATTGTAACAATCTATTATCTGGTAATCCTCAGTTGGGATATGGTTTATTTCCTATCAAGCTTTACATTCAGTTGGGGTTCTGATACCACTGGTTTCTTTGCAAATACAGTTGGAGGAGGTTCCGACTTTGCAAATGCAGGTGTCTTGCTCATATATACAACAATTTGTGTAGTGATTATATGGATTGCATTATGGTACATTTCCCATAAGGATGTTGATAAAGGTATAGGTAGGGTTTCCAAAATCTTAATCCCTGCATTGTTTGTCATGATGGCCATCATTGTATTTTATGCAATTAGCCTTCCGGGGCATATGATTGGTATCGATACGTTGCTCATACCTAAGTGGAATATGCTTTGGAATATTAACATTTGGCTTGCTGCATGCGGTCAGATCATCTTTTCATTAAGTATGGGTCAGGCAATTGCACTTACATATGCAAGTTACTTGCCTAAAAATTCCAGATTGACTGATAATGTATTGGTTGTTGTTGCAACAAACTCATTCTTTGAGATTTTCACCGCTTTTGGTGTATTTTCAATTCTCGGATTCATGTCCTTGCATTCTGGAATTGCAATGAGCAATTTGGTTTCAGAAGGTACCAGTCTTGTATTTGTCGTGTTCCCAATGATTTTTAATATCATGGGACCTGTTGGTAGAGTCTTGGCTCCATTGTTCTTCCTTGCAATCTTGTTTGCAGGAATTACTTCAGCTTTAGGATTCTTTGAACCTATGTTGTCTTCAACCAGTTCAAAATTCAATTTCAGTCGTTCAAAAGCAGCTACAATCTTATCTATAATTGGATGCTGTTTCTCAATTATGCTTACAACTGGAATCAGCAGTTATCTGATTGGAATCATTGATACATTTGTAAATCAGTTTGGTATTTTGCTTTTGATTGGAGTTCAATGTATCATATTCGCTTGGTTCTATAATTTGGATAATATTATTCCTGTCTTGAATGAACATGGTCGTTTGAAAGTTGAAAAAACATGGAAATTCATTATTAAATACTTGTTACCAGTTCTAATATTCGCATTGTGGATTGATGGAATATATAACTTGTTCCTCACAGATGCGAAATTTGAGATAATTGTGGATATGCTTATCTTGGTTGCAGTATTGATTGCAAGTATTGTTCTAACCAGAATAAAACCAAAAGATTTCAACGACAATTAATCTGTTTTATTTTTTAGATAAAAAGCATATTTCTTTACTCATTTTTTTTATTTTTTATTTTTTCTATGAGTTCTTTTGGCTTATTTTTTTAAAAATTAAACTAATTTTTTAAGATAAATTTTTATATAAATAGGTATCTGATGTTTATATATGATGAACATTAACATATATATAGAAGATGATTACTTCAAAACAAAAAAATTTATAATAAGAGGTAGATTTAATTTATGAACAGAAAAAACAATAATGAAAATAGCAATAATA
>CAJOMK010000013.1 GCA_905235495.1 uncultured Methanobrevibacter sp. | reverse complement strand
ACTTTTCAAACTCTCCATTTTTAAGAACCTTTTCTATTTTTCCTCTTGCAACTACTTCTTCGCCGTCGATGACTTCTCCAGCATAGGTGTGGGTAAGTGATGCAAGCTCTGAGATTTCAATATCTGGCCCTTCAAGGATTTCAACATCTTCTATTGTGTATACTGCAGGATTGTCAAAAGCTCCGAGTGCACTTTTGATTGTGCAGTTGACTTTCGCAAATCCTTCTGGTTCGTATACGGTATCTCCCCAGGTTCCTTCAATTTCATCATAGTTTCTGGTAGCTAGAATGTCGAATAAGGTTTCTCTGATTAATCCTCTATTGCTTTTACGTTCTTCATACCAAGCGAACTCTTCTTTAGTTAGGGTGTCGTCTTTTATTCTCTTATCATATACGAAGTCCCAGAAATCATCATTGATTCTGTTGAGTGTGATTGATTTGTCCAGTTCTTCTATATAGACTGGTTTGTCCTTGTTATCTTTGTATGCCTTGATTGCATTTCTATGGTTTTCAAGTCCATAAACTACAAAGTCAAAATCAGAAGTTCCTGCCTTTTGAAGTCCTGGCAAGATGGATCCTGAGATTCCAAGGTCATCATAGTCGATTACTGCTACATAATGGAAGAAGTCTGATAAGTCGAATAATTTGCTTAAGAGTTCTTCTTTATAGTCAAGTTCTTCTCCATTTGCTACTTTAGTGTTGATTTCATCGTAGTAGGTTGCTCTAAGACCCTTTAATCTTTCTTCTGGTTTGATGATTCTTTCAACCTTATCTATAGGAACTCCCATCATTTCTACATTTGTAACATCACAGAAGTATAAGTAATCTGGGTGATTTTCCCTAAGGTATGCATAAGCTTCTTCAGATCCTACTTTGGAATATCTGATTCCGTCTTTTTCCCTATCCCCATTTTCATCTGGAATGTATCTCAAAAAGCAGATTATCCTGTCTTCAGGGTGAATGTAATTGGTTGAAGCAAATAATAATCCATCTGTACTTATGATAAAATCTCTTGTTCTGACTGTTTTTTTAGTTTTGTCCATTTTAATCCCTTAAAATTTATGATTTGATTAATGCAATTATTAAAAATATTTTTATTATATTTTATTAAAATATATTTATTATATATTTATTATATGCTTATTATAATATAAGTATAATATTCTATTTTTTTAACATTTTACGAAATTTCCTTAATTTTATATAAAATTTTTAGGCATTTCAAAAATAAATCGATAATAATATTAACTATCAAAACCTAACTAATATTGTAGTTAGTTCTATGTCATTTATTTAAATTTTCAATTTAAATTTCTAGAGGGCTTTTATTGATTTAAAGATTGAATGATAGAATTAATGATATATAAGAACTTCCCACAAATCCATAATTTCAAAAATAAATTATGAATCGTCCGTTGCTGTAATAACTTAATTATAGACTTTATTTCTATATTATTGTTTTGGGTGTAAATTGTAGACTTAAAATTCTTTAAAAACCATTTTTTTTTAATGAATTTTTTAGGGTATGGTTTGTCATTTGGTCAATAATATTTCATGCGAGTTCTATAACTTGATTATTATGGTAGGATTTGTAATTTAGACCTGGAAGAATTATTAAATCCGGAGGTGTCGATATGAAAGACAAAAACACAAAAAACTTGAGAAAATCTATGAATCGTGGTTCTGTTGAACATGTAAGTAAAGTAGCTGAAAATGAGGGCGAAATCATGACTCTCGCTAAAAAAGATGTCATTTGCATTCCTCAAACCAAGTCCATTAAGGAAGCTGCTGAAATGATGATAGAACATGGATTCAGAAGATTACCAGTAACCCATCCTGGCTCAAATAAACTTTTGGGTATTGTAACTGCTATGGATATTCTTGACTTCCTTGGTGGAGGAAGTAAATTTGACATAATAGAAAAGAAACATAATGATAATTTCTTGGCAGCTATCAACGATCCTGTCAAAGAAATCATGACTAGAGATCCTATTTCTATTAGTCCTAAATCTTCTATTAGAGAAAGTGTCGATGTAATGATTGAAAATGGTATTGGATCTTTACCAATCGTAGATAAAGAAGAAAAAGTAGTGGGAATAGTCACTGAAAGAGATTTCGCATTAGCACTTGCAGGTTCCTTGACTAATGAAACTGTAGGTGATATCATGATTAAGGATGTTATTACTACCACTCCTGGAACTCCTATTGAAAGCTGTTCCAAAATTATGGTAAGAAATAACTTAAGAAGAATTCCTGTAGTTGAAGAAGGAAGATTAATCGGAATTGTAACTTCAACTGATATCTTAAGATTCTTCGGTGATAAAGAAATGTTTGCTTCTATGACCTCTAATAGTGGTTTAGATGTTTTAAAAAGAAAAATTTCTGAAATCATTAAACCAAACATATTAGTAACTGAATCTACTGTTAGATTAGGAGACTTATGTGAATTATTAGCTGAAAAGAACATTGGTGGTGTTCCTGTAGTTGATGATGATGAACTTGTAGGAATCGTCACCGAAAGAGATATTTTAAACACAATTTTAAAAGATTAATCATTCAATCTTTTTAAATAATTGATGATTGTTTCTTTTTTAAAAGATTCAATCAGGTAGTTATTGTTGAACTTTAAGAGATAGCTATTGGTAGGTTAATAGTTTATATCTTTGATTAGATGTGCTATGAGATATAATTTAATCTAAAAAATTGATTTTATTTTAGATTGTTTCTAATAGCTATTTCATTGTATTTTATCGTTGGTGTTATTATGAAAATCAAATATATAATGTCTGAAAATGTGGTATCTATTGATAAGAATTTAAACATATGTGATTGTCTAAGAATGATGTATAAGGATAACTTATCTAGAATACCTGTAACTGCTACCAATGAAAATAAGAAAAGTTTTAGTTGGAATTATCTCAGAAAAAGATATTGCTGATAAATTAGGCTCCGCTAAATATGGTAATATGGCCCCTTCCCATTTCCACGTATCAACTGTAATGGTAAAAGACTTGATTACAGTAGATGAGGACGATGACATAACTGAAGTGGCAAAAATTTTGATTGAAAAGAATATAGGTGCCCTTCCAGTTTTATCAGATGGTGAAATGGTAGGAATCGTAACTAAATCTGATTTCATATATTTATGCAAAGCAAAAGCATATGAAAAGATTTCAGTTAAAGATATTATGACTACAGATATTATTTCAATATCTGCTGATGACCGTTTAGTTCATGCAAGAAAAGTTATCATGGATTCCGGTGTAGGACGTTTGTTGCTCACTGAAGATAATGAACTTGCAGGTATTATAACTTCAAAAGACATTGCAAAAGCATTTATTTCATTCAGGAAACACACTCCTGATAAGTATCAATCTTCTCAGATTAAGGAATTGACTGCTGGAAAGTTCATGTCTACTCATGTAGATACAATTTCCCAATATGCAACAATTCCACAACTTGCAGATGCAATGTTGGAAACTGGTTATAATGGTTACCTGTAGTTGATGATGATCAAATTATAGGAATTGTAACCCAATCAGATTTTCTAAAATTAATTTATGAGATTGAAACTCAATAATTTGAGTTTGAGTAAATTGGTTTTAGTATAAGCATAAGATTTTCTTATGCTTTCTTTTTCTTTTTTTCTAGTATTTTTAAGATTTATTCATTGATTTTATTTTTATGTGCTATTTTTTATTATTTTAACAATTAAATACTTAGTTTATTTAAGTTTTTAATACCTTACTGTTTTTATACTATGAGAAATATATAAAAAATAGTAAATATTTTGGAGATTTTTTATGATAAAAGATAAAGTTGCATTTTTGGGACCTCAAGGAACATTTTCTCACGAAGCCGCATCATTGGTCAGTGATAATTTGATTTCCTACTGTTCAATAAAGCAGGTTATGGGTGCTGTTGAACGTGGAGAATGTGTATGTGGTATTGTGCCTATTGAAAATTCTATTGAAGGTCCAGTTAGTTTGACTTTAGATTCATTGATTCATAATTTTGATTTAAAGATTAAAAATGAGATAGTCATTCCAATCAACCATAACCTATTGGCTGCTAAGGAAATGAGTGTTGATGAGGTAGAGAACGTCTATTCACACTCACAGGCTTTAGGTCAATGCCAACCTTATTTGGAAAGACATGGCATAACTGCTCATTATACCTTAAGCACAGCGGCAGCTGCCAAAAGAGTTGCAGAAACTGGTGAAGGTGCAGCTATTGGTACATTGAAGGCAGCTGAATTGTATGATTTAAAGGTCATAGATACAAATATTCAAGAAAATTTCAATAATGAAACCCGTTTTGTTGTTTTGGACAATCAAGACGCACCGCTTACTGGTAATGATAAGACATCCATCTCATTCTCATTATTTGAAGATAAGCCTGGGGGACTTTATGAACTTTTAGGCCTATTTGTCGATAATGATATAAACTTGACAAAAATTGAGTCACGCCCATCTAAAGAAGGTTTAGGGCATTATATTTTCTTTATAGATCTTGAAGGTCATAGGTTAGATGAGAATATATGTTCTATTTTAAATGATTTAGAGAATAATACTTCATTCTTTAAGATTTTAGGTTCTTATCCTATCTTTGATGAAGATTTATTCAAATAATTTTTTTATTATTTATTTTTTATTCTTATTCTTTATTTTTTCATTATTATTTCCATTATTCATTTTTCTCATATCTCAATTTTCATCATCATACCCTTTTTTATTTTAATTATATTTATAATATATAAAATTCATATATTAGAATAGTATAAATTGAATTTTTTATAAAAAATAATGTTTTTTGTAAAATTGTTTATAATTAAATTCATTATAGGAGGAGAAGTATGAATCAAGATATGAAGAAACTTATGCAGATTTTAAATAATCTTGAAAGAGATTATGAAGCAGGTCTTATCTCTGAAGAAAAGTATTTCTATTTAAGAGACCAGTATATGCATAAGATAAAAACTATTGAAGTTAGTGATAGAATCCGTGCGATGCAAGGAAAAGAAGAAACTCCTTCTTCATTAAATTCTAGAGAAAAAAATTATGAAAGAAATCGTGAGGAAAAAGAAAAATTAGTTCGCAAGTATGTTCATAATCCTGATTCTTATACAGTATCAAAGAAACCTGAGGAGTCTTCAAGTTCAAGCCCTTGGTTTGTTGCCGTTGCAGTAGTATTTCTGCTTGTAGCATTTGGTGCTGGAATTAGTTTTGGAATGAGTAATATTTTAGGTAATGATGATGTTGCTCATCTCTTTTCTGATAGTGATGCAACAATAAATGATACTGCATTCCCTGAGGTTAAAGTAAATAAATCAATAAGTAGTAATTATACAAAATCTTACTCAAATACTACATACAGTTCCTCATCAAGTTCAAGTTCTTCTTCAAGTTCCAGCTCATCTTCAGGTAGCGGCACTTATGATGGTGGCTCTTCTGATGGAGGTAGTTCCGGTGGAGGAGGTTCATCTGGTGGTGGTTCTTCAGGAGGAGGTTCTGACGGTGGTTCTTCAGGAGGAGGTTCTGACGGTGGTTCTTCAGGAGGAGGTTCTGACGAATAAATTTATTAATGGCACTGCCATTATTCTTTGGAGATATAGATATGAAAAAGATCATTGGTATAGGATTACTAATAATTATATTGATTGTGGGAGTTTCATTTCTTGTAAATTTCCCCATATTCGGAAATAATGGTGGTGATGTGAATGCTTCACAGCAATCAGTTGAATATTCTGCAAATGGAATCACATTATCAATGCCTGGAGATTGGGTTTCTGCAGATTCTAAGTCAAATGAATCAGTTTTAGCAGTTGCAAAACCTGATCCAAAGGACTCTTCAGGATTTAGCAGCATTAATGTAAATATTGAAAAGAAATCAAATACCCGTTCTCTTCAATCAGAATTCAATTCTAACTATAATATTTTGTCTCGCAATTCTGATTTCAACATTTTATTTATGGGTAATGTTTCTTTTAATGGTGAACCAGCTATGGAAGCAGAATACACTTCTGTATCTGATAATGTGACAAAACATCATAAAGCAGTTTGGTTCCAAGAAGGATTTAACATTTATGTTATTTTATGTTCTGCTCCAGACTCCCAATATGGAGATTTAATAGGAACTTTTGACTTTATAATTGATAGTATTAAGATGTAATTAAGTCTAACTTGTTTAGATTTAATTATTCAATTATTTTTTTTAGAAATTTTTTATAAATTTTTCAGATTTAATTCTAAATAAATATTTTGGTTTTAAATAGATAATATTTTAATCTTAGATAAATATTTTAATCTTAAATAGATAATATTTTAATCTTAAATAAATTGTATTTAAATTATTGATGTGATTATATGGAAATTATTTTGTGTGTCACTGGTAGTATTGCAGCTACAGAGACTATTAAATTGGCAAGAGAATTTAGGAGGCAAGGTCATACAGTCAAGGCATTCATGACCACCGAAGCTACTAAGATTATTCATCCAAATGCTTTGGAGTTTGCTACTGGTCAAGAGGTAGTTGTAGAATTAACCGGTAAAATTGAACATGTGAAATACGCTCAAGCGGATTTGATTTTAGTTGCTCCAGCAACTGCAAACACTATCAGTAAATTTGCATATAAGATTTCAGATAATCCAGTGAATACTCTATTGATTACTGCTTATGGTCATGATACACCAATAGTTTTTGTACCTTCCATGCATGATTCAATGTATGATGCAGTAAGCGATAATGTTCAGAAATTAAAAGATGATGGAATCATATTCGTCAATCCACGTATTGATGAGGGGAAAGCCAAATTCCCAGTTATTGAGGATATCGTTATTGAATCAATCAGAACAGTTAATCTGGATAAAGTTGAAAAAGGCACTGCAGATGATGATCTATCTAAGATTGCTGGGAAAAATATTCTTATTAGCTTAGGTGGAACTTTTGAAGAAATCGATCCTATTAGAGGTATTTCTAATAGGTCTTCTGGAAGAATGGGATTGGAATTGGCTAAAGAGGCTTTCATCAGAGGAGCTAATCTAACAATCTTGGCTGCTCATCATGAAGTTTCAATTCCAAAGGTATTCAATGTGATTGATGCAGAATCAACAACTGTTATGAATGAAAAGATAGATGAATTAATCCCTGATAATGATATATTCATAACTACTGCAGCTGTTTCTGATTTCACTCCAATAAGCAAGGAGGATTCTAAAATCTCATCATCCTATAATTTATCTTTAGAATTTGAGCCTGTCTCAAAAATCATTCATAGAATAAAGAAGATCAATGAGGACATATTCCTTGTTGGATTTAAGGCCGAATATGATATCTCAGAGGAAAAGATGATTGAATGCGCTAAAACTCAAATGCAAAATGCAGGAACTGATTTGGTTGTAACAAATGATGTTGCCCATAAGGGATGTGGATTTGGATCTGAAACCAATGAAGTTATTCTTGTAAGTGATGAAATCAAGAAAGTTTCCTTAAATTCTAAAAAAGAGATTTCCAAATCAATCTTTGATGAGATTTCTAAAAAGTTAAATTAATTTTTAATTTAAATTTTATTTTCTTTTTTTATTTTTTTTATTAAATTTTTAATTTTTATTAAGTTTTATTAATTTTTTATTTATTTTTTAATTTAATTTTTCAATTTTCTTATTTTATTTAAAAAAAATTCAATTTTTCAAAAAGTATTCTCTTAATTTTTCCCTTATTTTCCTAAATTGTTAAAAAATTTTTTCCTTTAGTTTTTTTAATACATATTTTATCCTTTTAATCGAATAATAATTAAAAAAGTATTACTTTTTTACAAAAATTAATAGTTCTTTCTTATTTTTGGAAATAAAGTAAAATTAGTAATATTTTGTTAAAATTTTTAAAAAAAAGTTCAATCCTCTAAGTTAGTTAATTATGGAGTGTTTTTATGAGTGAATTAACTCAGATGATATTTTTATGAACTCTTTTTTTATTGCATTAGTAAATATATATTTGTTATTTTCTTATATAAAAAGGTTTCAGTAGTAATACTTTTTTTTTACATTGTTCGTATTATGCTAAAGTTTTTATTTTTTCTTAAAAATCCTATATATTATAGTAATTTTTTTCAAGTTTGTATCAATCACTTGCATTAGTTCTATTTTTTCTTTTTAATAATTTTTTACATTCTTTTTTTTTAAAACATCTATTATATATAATTATTTTCAGCTATGGTTTTAGCATAAAAGTAATACTTGCAAAAAACAGCTTTAGAATGCTTAAAATTATGATTAATTAATTAAAAATAGTTAAAAAGTTATTATGAACGATATGTGTCATACTTTTTTGATAATTTCTTTGTATATATGATTAAATGATATTTATATCTTAGATGATATCTTGTTCTTTATTTTAATAAAGTAATGGCTGTTTCAGACTAAAATATTGGCTATGTATGGTTTTTTAAAAATGTTTTTTATTCAAAAATGATGGTATGTTCTTTTAAAAAGATTTTTCAACAAGAAAAGCTATATGGTCCTTTTCATAAGGTTCTAGTTTAATCTTTTCCAAAATAGAATAACCATTTTCCTTTATTTTTTTTGCTTCATCTTTGAATATTTTTTTAGGTTTTTGAACAACATCAATGCTTCTTGATTTTATGGTAATCAAGCCTTGTCCATCTTCCTTTAGGAATAGATTCATATTATCTATAAAGAGTTCGCTCTGTTTTTCTTGAGCCACATCACAGTAAACCAAGTCTACCTTTTCAACCTTATTCAAATAATATTTTGGTTTGGTTGCATCAGCAAGTATTGGTGCGATATTATTTCTTTTTTGGGATAGTCTGACCAATTTTTTCATGCTGACTGGTGAAAACTCAACTGCATAGATTAATCCATTATCACAGATGTCTGATATGTGAGATACTGTTGTTCCTGTAGATGCACCTAAATATAGGACCTTAGAATCATTTTTTAAATCTAAATCCTGTAGTCCATTCAATAATGCAGCAGCTAATTTGGATCTGCGAGGATTCCAAATACGATACTCCTCTATATTTTCTGCTGTTGTATCCTTATTGTCAGCATTTTCTCCTTCTCTTATTAGCTTTTCATCATGAACCTTAATTCCAGGAGTTAAATTTTTAGTGGCTATTTCCCCATCTTTATAGAATATGTTCATTGTTTCACTCTTTATAAATATGAATTATTGGATATTAAATATAATTGAAAAATTTTAATTGTCCTTGCACTCAATTGTATAACTATTTTTTCCTTCTTTTTTTATTTTTCTTATTCTTCTTATTACCTTTGTATTTTTTGGATTTTCCTTTTCCTTTATCTCTTTCATTTCTTCTTTCGTTAGCCCTTCTTTGACTGGTTTTTTTAGGGAAAGGATTTTCCTTTTCAATCTGTTCTACCTTTTTCAAGTAGTCTTCTGCAATACTTGGATCATATTCTCCAGAGAACACATCTTTTCTAACAGCTAATGTGATTTTTAAAGCTAAGTTTCTAGCTATTTTTCCTCTATTCCACCATTTTGCACCACGCACACTAGGATGTTGGAATATCAATCCATGTTTTGGTGGGCGTTCTCCAGTTTTCAAATGTCTGAATGTTGCCTTTTCAGCACCCATTATTTGAATAACACTTGCAGGGTAAGTTGCTAATCTCTTAATGCTTCCAATGTGAGCTATTAATTTTGCACCAAGTGTTGCACCTAATAGGTCTCTTAAGTTTGGAGCGATTGCTTCCATTTTAGAATCGATATAAACTTCAAGTTCCTTCCTTGATTTTTGAAGTGAATAGATAGATTCGGCAAAGCTTTTCAACATTTTCAAATCATCTTCTTCTATATCTGCTCCGCTGCTGTAATCTATGTCTTCGTTTAATTGATCTTTAAAGTTTTCCATTATGTCTTCCCTATTTTCACTTAGGGCAATCAATTTAATGTAGGTTTCATTATTTCCTATTGTATCCATTTCAGGGAAATAGATTGTATACCATTCACGAATACATTCAACTAGTTTGCTGATTGATTCATCAATATCATCTACAGAGTTTATTGCTTGAATCAAGAGTTTATTCTCTTCCTGTGAGGATTGTTTAATCTGTTCAATAGCCAATCTTTCATAGTATTCAATGATATCATCTTCATTCTTTTCAAATCCTATCTCTTCGAAAACTTCACTTTGATGATTTCTTAAATATTCTCCACCTTTATTAGGGGTTTCAGTTTCAATGTTTTCGTAGTTTTTAAGTTTCTTGTATTGAGATTTTCTTTTGGTAGTTTCTATGATGATTTTATTTTCATCAGATGATTCATTAGAATTCAATTCATTTATCAATTCTATTTCTTCATTTAAAATCTCATTCTCTTCTATTTTAATTAGATTTGAAACTATCTCATCTTCTTTGAATAATTTGTATTTAGCTATTTCAAGATTTTCATCAAATGCAATAAATCCTGCAATACATTGTGTTATATAATATTCCATAATTCTATTTTAATTTTTATTTCTAATATATTTTACATTATTTCGCAATGGTTTTTCCGGATTTTTGATATTTTTTAAAAAAGTGGTTGATTTTTTTATAAAAAAATCAAATATTTTATATTTAATAGTTTTCATATATTAAAATAGTATAAAATTATATACTGTATATTTATATAAATATTTTAAAATTAATACAAACTATTCACAAATTAAATCTTGTAAATTAAAGAATTATCTTTCTTATGTTTTTATTGGAGGGTTTTCATGTTAAAAACAAATTTATGTGGTGTCAGATTAAAGAATCCATTAATGCTTGCTGCTGGTGTATTAGGTAGCCATGCATCTTCTCTTAATTGGATTTTAGAATCTGGTGCTGGTGCAGTTGTATCTAAATCATTTTCTAAAGACCTTAATGATGGTTATAAGAATCCCACTACAGTTGCTGTAGAAGGAGGAATAATCAATGCTATTGGACTTTCAAGTCCTGGTGTAGAAGCTTTCAAAGAGGAATTAGAAGATGTCAATCGTGTAAAGGGGAAATCAATAGCTTCTATTTATGGTGCAAATCCAGATGAATTTGCATATGTTGCAGGAAAAGTGGAAGATTTAGTGGATATGATTGAACTAAATGTTTCATGTCCTCATGCTATGGAAGGTTATGGTGCTTCCATAGGTCAAAATCCTAAATTGACTTATGATGTTGTAAAGGCAGTAAAAGAAGCAGTTGATGTTCCTGTCCTTGCAAAATTGACTCCAAATGTAACTGACATTTCTGAAATAGCCGTTTCTTCAGAAGATGCTGGAGCAGACGGATTGACATTGATCAATTCATTAGGTCCTGGGATGAAAATTGATATTGTAACTGGAAATCCGATTCTTGCCAATAAGTTTGGTGGAATGAGCGGACCGGTAATCAAGCCAATTGCAGTACGCTGTGTATATGACGCATATGAAGCGACAGATATTCCTATTGTAGGTGTCGGAGGAATACGCAATTATGCAGATGTCGTAGAGTTTTTATATGCTGGTGCAAGTGCTGTTCAAATTGGAACTTCAATCATGTATGAAGGTCCGGACATATTTGGAAGAGTCTCTTCTGATTTGGAAGAGTTCATAGGAGATAGTGAATTTAATTCAATAAATGATATGGTAGGTTTTGCTCATAAATAATGGTCATAGTGTGGGCTTAAGTTTTCTAAGGTTTGGTGATAGAATGAATGTACCTCAAGTTATAGAGATTAAAAAAATTATAGAAGAAACTCCTACAATCAAGACTTTTATTTTTGATTGGACTATGGTTGGTGAGAATATTCCTACTCCTGGACAATTTGTCATGGTGTGGAACTTTAAGGATGAAAAACCAATGTCCGTTTCCTATATTGATGTTCATAAAGGTGAATTCGGAATAACCGTAAAGAAAGTGGGTGAATTCACAGAAGACCTTCATTCACTTAAGGAAGGTGACAAGTTAGGTATTAGAGGACCATACGGAAATGGTTTTGACACTGATTTGAAAGGCATGAGAGTCTTGGCTATTGGTGGAGGAGTTGGAATGGCTCCGATTGCATCATTCACTGAAGAGGCTTTAAGGAAAAAGGCTATTGTCGATGTCGTTTGTGCTGCACAAACTAAAGATGAATTATTGTTCGATGAACGTTTGAAAGCAAGAGGAGCAAAGGTTTACACTTGTACTGATGATGGATCCTGTGGTTTTAAAGGATTTGCAACCCATAGGGTTTTACAGCTAATTGAACATAAGGAGTATGATTGGGCTGTTGTTTGTGGTCCTGAAGTTATGATGAGACCATTATATGGAAGTTTGGAAGCTCATATGATTGAAGGTGAATATTCTATGGAACGTTATATGAAATGTGCCATAGGGGTTTGCGGTCAATGTTGTGTTGATAAAACAGGTTGGAGAATATGTGCAGAAGGACCTGTATTCTCATCTGACCAAGTGTCTAAAATCGTAGAGTTTGGTAAATTCCATAGAACTGCTTCTGGATTAAAGGAGTATTTCTAATCTAATTTATTAAGATGATTTAATTTATAATCGAAAAAAATTTGATTTGGGAAATTTTATTGATAACGATTAAAAATTGATTTAACAAATAATTTTATTTAATGATAACATGTTTAATCTTAGTGAAAGTAAATACGGCTTGCATATAGTAATTATAATAATCCTTTTATTATTGTCATTACTTACTGTCATGCCTGTATTGAATATGATAGTGCTTGGAGCAATGATTGCATATGGTATTTCACCAGTTGCCAGTAGGGTTCAATCAAAAATCAAGATTCCTTCAATCTCCATATTTTTGGCAATACTTTTGGTGATTATTCCATTGATATTATTATTCGTATATGTGTTTTGGGAAATAGCAGTTTTTGCAGATATGTTTTTCACTTCCCATAACCTTTCTATAAGCTCTGGCTTTGATTTGAATTTAGCCGTTACCACATTTGTCCAAGCATTGCCTGTAGATATTCAAGGATTTATAAATCCTTATATCGGTGCCTTAACCAATGGTGTACAGGACATCTTAACATATGTACTCAATTATGCAGTGAAATCCATAAGTAACTTTTCAGATGTTTTGGTTCAATTATTAGTATTGATCTGTTCAATCTATTATTTCACTCGTGATGGAGATAAGATCATTGAGTATATTTTTGTATTTATTCCGGAAAAGCACAAGGCTTTCTTTGAAAACACCTTAGATGATGTTGCAAATGTTTTAAAATCCATATTCTATGGTCACTTCTTAACTGCAATCATCATCGGTATTTTAGGTGGTGTAGGTTATTATTTATTAGGATATAAATTTGCATTGTTTTTAGGAATAATAACTGGTATTGCTCAATTGATTCCTATCTTTGGTCCTTGGGTAGTTTATTGGGCTTTGGCAATTTATGCATTCTTTGTAATTGGAGACATAACTCAA
>CAJOMK010000012.1 GCA_905235495.1 uncultured Methanobrevibacter sp. | reverse complement strand
TTTAATTTATGTATTTTTTCAAAAAATATGAAAATTATTTTTATTCAATCATTAAAGATTAAAAATCACATTTATTAGGAGAATCGATATGCCGTTAAAAGAGGCAGAGAAAAACTATGACTTTAAAAAGATAGAAGAAAAGGCCCAAAACTTTTGGGCAGATTCTGATATTTATGAAAAAACAAATAAATTGCGAGCTAACGGTCCACAATATTCCTTTTTAGATGGGCCTCCATATTGTAGTGGAAAAATCCATTTAGGAACTACTTGGAATAAGGTTATTAAGGATACCTTATTACGTTACAAGTCCATGAATGGATTTTCTTTAAGAAGACAAGCTGGATGGGATACCCATGGATTGCCTATTGAACATAAGGTAGAGCAATTGTTGGGTATTGAATCCAAACAGGAAATTGAAGAAAAATATGGTATAGACAACTTCATTGACAAATGTAAGGAATTTGCAATGGAAAATAAGGTTGCAATGACTGAGCAATTCAAAAGCTTAGGAGTTTGGATGGATTGGGACGACCCTTACATGACCTTGGATCCTAAATATATGGAATCCGCTTGGTGGACATTGAAGAAGACCCATGAAAAGAACTTGCTTACCCGTGACCAAAGGGTAATCAGCTGGTGTCCTCATTGTCAAACTGCACTTGCTGCAGCTGAGATTGACTATACCGAAGGAGACGACCCATCCATTTATGTACGTTTCCCACTTAAGGAAAAATTGATTACAGATGGAGATTATGCTGATTTGAAACAGTCATTCTTGGTATGGACCACGACTCCTTGGACACTTCCTGGAAACTTAGCTATTTGTTTAAATGAAGATTTCGATTATTCTTTCGTAAAGGTAGATGAAAGATTGAATGACAGCGAAGATGAAATCTTAATCATTGCAAAAGAGCTTTTGGAAACAGTTTTAGGTCCAATTGAAATTACTCACAAAAACAAATTGCCAAATCCTAAATATGATTCTGAAGATGAAGAGTCTAAAGAAAAGAAATACATCATTGAAGAAGAAACAGAAGTAATGTATGAAATCATAAAAATCGTAAAGGGATCTGAACTTTTAGGTTTGTCTTATGTTTATCCTTTAGCTGAACAAGTACCTAAACAAATGGAAATTGAAGCTGAAAACGAATTGGTGCACACAACTTTCCATGGTGACCATGTAGAATTAGGTGAAGGTACCGGTTTTGTACACACTGCTCCTGGACACGGTCCTGAGGACTTTGAAATCGGTCAAAAGGTAGGACTTCCTATACATTGTCCAGTAGATGAAGCAGGATGTTTCACCGAAGATGGTGGTATCTATGCAGAAGGCTTCACCAAAGACTTGAATGACACTATAATTGCTGATTTAATTGCTCAAGATTTAATGTTTAAGAATGATACAATCAACCACAGATACGGTGTATGTTGGAGATGTAAGACTCCTATCATTTACTTAGCTACTGAGCAATGGTTCATTCAAGTACCTGAAATCAAGGATAAGATGCTCTCTGAAATTGACAGAGTTGAATGGGTACCTAAATGGGCTGGTGAAGGAAGATTCCATGATTGGGTAGCTAATGCTAAGGACTGGACCATTTCAAGACAAAGATACTGGGGTATTCCTATACCTATTTGGATTTGTCCTGATTGTGGCCAAATCAAGGTAATCGGCTCAGTTGAAGAGCTTAAAAATGAATCAATCAATGAAATTACTGCTAGCGATGAAGATTTGGTTCACAGACCTTATGTTGATGACGTATTGATTAAATGTGATTGTGGAGGCTCAATGGAACGTATTCCTGATGTATTGGATGTATGGATTGACTCAGGAGTGGCAGGTTGGGCAGCCCTTTATTACCCTCGTGAAGAGGAAATGTTTGAAAAATGGTATCCTTACGACTTTATTTGTGAAGGACACGACCAAACCAGAGGATGGTTCTATTCCCAATTAGGAACTGGTGTAATTGCATTGGACCAAGTTCCATACAATAAGGTTTTAATGCACGGGTTCGTATTGGATGAAGATGGTAAAAAGATGAGCAAATCTTTAGGAAATGTTGTCCAGCCTGAAGAGGTCATTGAAAAGTATGGTACAGATGTCCTTAGATTCTACCTTTTATGGGATTGTAAGCCTTGGGATGATCTTAAATTTGTTTGGGATGAATTGAACAATGTTAAAAAGATGTTTAACATCTTCTGGAACGTATATGTGTTCTCAACCACTTATATGGCATTGGATGACTTTGACCCTGCAAAATGTCTTGTTGACGGCCCTGATGTAAATGTAACTCTTAGAAATGAGGACAAATGGATTTTATCCCGTGTAAATTCCCTTGCAAAAGAAGTTGGAGAAGCAATCAATGATGTGCATTTCCATTTGGCTACAAGAGCAGTCAACAATTTCATTCTTGAAGACTTAAGCAGATGGTATGTAAGATTGATTAGAGGAAGAACTTGGGTGGAAAGTGATGACCCAGACAAATTAGGTGCATACTATTCACTTTACACAACACTCAATACATTAGTCCATTTAATGGCTCCAATCACACCTCACTTATCTGAAGAGGTATATGAAAACTTGGTTAAAAACTTGGATGCTGAAGCAGCAGAAAGTATTCATATGGACGATTGGATGTATGATGAAGCCTTAATCGATAAGGAACTTGAAGCTAAAATGGATAATGTGAGAGATGTTATCGAAGCATCTGCAAGAGCAAGGGATGTTGCAAGATACAAATTAAGATGGCCTGTAAGTGACATCACTGTTGTATCACAGGATGAAGATATATTGGAAAGCATATCCTCTCTTGAAGATATTATTAAGGATCAATCCAATACAAAAGAGGTTATCACAGCTACTGAATTTGAAAATCTTACATTTATTGCAAAACCTAATCTCAAGACTTTAGGTCCAAGACTTAAAGGAGATATGGGTATTGTTCAAAAATTCTTCTCACAAGCGAAAGCATATGGTATAGGCAATTCCATCAAGGACAGTTTGGATTCAACTGGCAAGTATATTGTAAGAGGAGAAGACAGAGAAGGCAATTTGAAGGAAATTGAACTCTCTGTTGATGACGTTCTTTATGAAACCGAACTTCCTGATGAGGTTGTAAGTGCAGAATTTGCTGGAGGAAACGTATTTGTAAATACTAAAATCACTCCTGAAATCTTATCTGAAGCTATGGCTCGTGAACTTATCAGAAGAATCCAAGACATGAGAAAGGATATGGACTTGGATGTAGAAGCTAATATTGGTGTTATGGTAAACACCGATGCCGAATTCAAGGAATTGGTTGAAAAGCAATCTGAATTGATAAGTGAAGAAGTAAGAGCAAGATTACTTGTCATATTTGATGGTGAAGCTTGTGAAGTTTGTACCGATAAAGGTTTAGGAAGAGAGTATGAAGATGTTTCAGTTGAATACTCTAAAGAATGGGAAATTGAAAATCATAAAGTAATTATTTCTGTTGTAAAACTTAGCTAAGGTGTTAATATGACTTTAACAGATTCTGAAGTAAAATATATTGAAGGAATTCTTGGTAGAGAAATGAACGAGTTGGAAGAGGGAATGTTGGATGTAATGTTCTCTGAGCACTGTTCATATAAAAGTAGTAGGCCAATTTTAAAATTGTTCCCTACTGAAGGAGAAAACATAGTCTTAGGACCTGGAGACGATGCAGGTCTTGTATCTATTACAGATGAGTATGCTCTTGCTGTAGGTATGGAAAGTCATAATCACCCTTCAGCTATTGAGCCTTATGGTGGAGCAGGAACTGGTATTGGAGGTATCTTAAGAGACATTATCTCTATGGGTGCAATGCCAATAGCTCTTCTCGACAGCTTACGTTTCGGCCCGCTTGAAGATCAAAAATCAAGATACTTATTTGAACATGTAGTTGAAGGAATATCTGACTATGGTAATAGAGTAGGTGTTCCAACCGTTGCTGGTGAGATTGAATTTGATGAGTCCTTCAGAACCAATCCTCTTGTAAACGTATTGTGTGCAGGGCTTGTTAAAAAAGATGAAATTGTCATGGCAGTTGCTCCAAATATTGGAGATGTTTTCTTGCTTATGGGTGGAACCACTGGTAGAGATGGTATTCATGGTGTAACCTTTGCATCTGAAGAGTTAACATCCAATTCTGAAAAAGAAGACCGTCCTGCTGTACAGGTAGCTGATCCATTCACTAAAAAGAGAGTACTTGAAGCTTCACTTGAAATCCTCGAAAAAATCGACTGTTCTGGTGTAAAGGATTTAGGTGGAGGAGGTCTCACCTGCTGTGTATCTGAACTTGTTGATAAGTCTGGAAATGGTGCAGTTGTAGACCTTAGGGCTATTCCTCTTCGTGAAGAAGGAATGACCCCTTATGAAATTATGCTTTCAGAATCACAAGAACGTATGGTTTTCGTTATCAACCCTAGAGATGTTGAATTGGCACAAGCCATTTGTGTCAAGCACGAAATTCCTTCTGCAGTAATCGGTGAAGTAACTGATGGAAATCATATGGTTGTAAAGGATTTCGATGCAGAAATTGAACTCCAAACCTTATGTGATGTTCCAACAATCCTTTTAGCAGACCCTCCTTCACTCAATAGGGAAATGAGAGAACCTGTCAAACCAACCGATTTGGTTGAAGTTGTAGATGGTTCGATTGATGAATCATTAATCAAGGTATTATCCTCTCCAAACATTGCAAGCAAAGAGTGGGTTTACAAACAATACGACCACGAAGTTCAAACCAGAACCGTTGTAAAACCTGGTGATGACGCAGCAGTATTGCAGATTGATGATGAAACTGCTGTTGCAATTACAGCTGATTCCAACACTATCCACACTAAATTGACTCCATATGATGGTGGAGCAGGAAGTGTTGCAGAAGCTATTCGTAACGTAGTTTCAATGGGTGCAAAACCTTATGCAATTGTAGATTGTCTTAACTTTGGTAATCCTGAAACCCCTGAAATCCTCTGGCAATTCAAAGAGTGCATTAGAGGAATGTCTGATATAGCAACTAAGTTTGAATCTCCGGTAATCAGTGGAAATATAAGTTTCTATAATGAAACTGAAGGTATCAAAATCAACCCAACCCCTGCTGTCGGAGTAATTGGTGTTGAAAAATTAGGAAACATCAGAACACTTCCATTCAAAGAAGAAGGAGATAAGCTTATCATTATCGGTAAAACCTATGATGAAGTTGAAGGTTCTGAATATCACAGAGCAGTTCATAACTTAGAACAAGGAGATGCTCCTAAAATCAGAATCGATGATGAATTGGCATCTGCAAATACCATTCTCGATTTGATTGAAAATGATGGCGATTATGTAAAATTCCTTGAAGGTGAAGATGAACTTGCAATTACCGCAACCCACGATGTATCTGCTGGTGGAATAGCTATTGCATTATCTGAAATGGCTATGAGCGGCAAATTAGGTTGTGAAGTTGACATCAGCAAAGTTCCTGCTGAAGAAGGAATCAGTGACAATAACCTATTGTTCTCTGAATCTCATGCAAGATTTATCATAACTGTAAGTGCTGATAAGGCAGATGAAATAATCGATTCCATTGATGTGGATGCTGCAATTATCGGTGAAGTCAAAGGAGATTCATTAGTTATCAAAAAATGTGATGAAACCATTGTAGATTTAGCTGTTGCTGATTTGGATGATGCTTATCATGGTGTCATTGAAAAGTACATGGCTTAATTTATAAAATCAAATCACATCTTTTATTTTTTTATAAAAGTTTTAAATTTTTTAATTTTAATATTTTATTATTTTTAATATTTTATTAATTTTAAAATTTTTATCATTTTTTATTTATTTAATGCATGGAAGATAATATGAAATTTATATCAAATTTAATTCCATTAGAAGAAGCTTTAGCTAAAATTGATGAGAATCAAAAGCTTATGGATACAGAAAAGATACATGTAAAGGATTCTCAAGGTAGAGTTTTAGCCCATTCCATTTCTTCTTATCATAACTCCCCTCCATTTGACAAGTCTGCAATGGATGGATATGCGGTTATTGCAGAAGATACATTTGGTGCTTCCAATAATGTTATCAAAGAATTAAAGATCATTGATAGGATTGGAGCAGGTGATTTCTCAGAAAAGACTTTAGCTAATGGTGAAGCTATTGTAATTGCTACCGGTGCACCTATTCCAAATGGTGCCAATGCAGTTTTAATGAAGGAATTCACTTATGAGGGTGGTGACAATTTGGAGATTCATTCCCAAGTTACTCCTGGTGAAAACATTTCTCCAAAGGCTGAAGACATTGTTGAAGGAGATGAAATATTAGGTGAAAGTGTTTTAATCAGACCACAGGAAATGGGTTTGATTGCTTCAGCAGGACACAGTGAAGTTGAAGTCTATAAAAAGCCAAGAATCAAATTGTTGATTACAGGAAATGAATTGGTGGAACCTTCTCCAGAGCTTGATAATGCTAAGATTATCAATTCCAATCAATTTACCATTGCAGCACTCATCAAAAGTGCTGGAGCTATTGTGGACGTAGAGCATGGCGATGATGGTTTTGAAGCTGTTAAAGAAGCGATAGACAAGGCAAGCAAGGAATATGATGTTGTAATAACAACTGGTGGAACCGCTATAAGTAAAGGTGACATAGTTATCGAAGCGGTTGAAGAATTAGGTGAAGTTCTATTCCATGGTGTTGCTATGAGGCCTGGAAAACCTGTTGGTGCAGGTATAGTCAATGGAACTCAAGTATTTATGCTTTCAGGTCAACCTGTAGCTGCTATGGGTCAATTCAATTTGATATCATTGCAAGACATTACATATTTAAGATGCAAGGAATCGATTATTCCCATAAGGTCATTAAAAGAACCTCTCAAGCAAAAATACCTTCATCTCTTGGAAGAACCGATTATATACGTGCAGTAGCTGATGATAATGGTGTACACCATGTATTGAACAGAGGTTCCGGTATCATAAGGTCTATGGTTGAAGCTAACTGTTACATCATTATCGATGAAAACCATGAAGGAATTGAAAAAGGAGATGAAGTAGACTTGATTTTCTTCAATGATATGGCATGGCCAACTCTTTAATTTAAAACTTTGAAAAAAAGAATTTGATAAGAATTTTTCAATTCTTATCTGCTATTTTTATTATTAATTTTTTATTCTATTTTTTTATATGGTCGTTAATAGTCTATAGAATAAGTAGTATGCAAAGTAGTCATCGTGATTATTTCTGCTGTTCATGGCTCCTTGGGAATATCCATTATTATAACCTTCATCATAAGCATATGCTTCCTCGTATTCCCTTTGCTCCTCAATATAATCATCCTGCATCTTATTTAATTTTTCATCAAATTTTTCTTTTGTGAACTTGGATTTAGGACTATAAGAAACAATCTTTTTAATTGTATCATTCACATCATTTCCATCATAGCTCAATGCATAGAATGTCTTGTTGGATTCAAAATAAAGATAAGTCACATCATGGTCCACTATGCTTCTATGACTATAAAATGCTACAGCATGATGTCCGTCAATTTCTAACTCTTCAGCATCATAAAGCTCATCAAGGGTAGATTCATAACCATAATTGTTTCTAAGTGATTTATCATTATCCAAAGTTACAAGTCCAAATGTGAATACATTGGTTAAGAGATAACCGCTATTCCATTCATTTCCTCCAGTATACTCTGGAGGAATCTGGAAACTGACATTATTTACAGTAATGTTCACCCAATCTGAAGTGTCCATATCACTATTTTTAGCACTTGTTGTACCAATTGCCAAAAGTGCTATAATCCCTATTACATATATTAAAAAAATAATTTTTTTATTCATATTTTATTCCTCTATTATATATTTTAATATGTTTTATAGTATATAAATATTATTAAAAAAATGTTTTATTTCATTAAACTGTTAATGGAGATTATCATTTAATACTTTATAGTTTAAATAATTAGTTTTTTATATTATGAAAACTTAATATTATTCAATTAAATAAATCTATTAAAATTTATTAAAGATGGATTATTTATAAATAAAAGTTTTTAAAAATAAATCTTTTATAATTAAAACTTTTAAAAATTATCAATGTGTTAATATGAATGGTATATGGTATTATGTAATAGCCTTTATACTTATTTGGGTTATTGCAATTGTATTTAAGGATTATCTCACTAATCATGGAGTTGAAGTAAACTTCCCTCTTTTGATGTGGAAAACTCAAAGATTAAGAGGATTCATTGATAGGTTAGCCAATAGGGCTCCTAGATTTTGGAGAGGATATATGAATGCGGGGATTGTAATCTCTGCAGGATTTATGGTTCTTATGGCTGGAGCTTTGGCATATTCCCTTAAAACACTTAGGGATGCACCTACAGTCAGTTTGGTTGTTCCAGGTGTTGAAGTTCCAGGGTCTCCAATATTCATTCCATTGCTAAGCGGTCTCATTGCTCTTGCAACAGTTTTGATTGTTCACGAATTCAGTCATGGAATATTGGCAAGAGTGGAAAAGATAGGCTTGAAATCCATTGGTCTCTTATTGTTTGCGATTCTTCCAGGAGCTTTTGTTGAACCTGATGATGAGGAGTTGAATGAATTGAGCCGTCCTGCTAAAATGAGGATTTATGTAGCGGGGTCTATGGCGAATTTGACTTTGGCAGCAATTGCATTGGTCTTTATGTTAATCATATCTTCCTTTATCATGCCTGTTGTCTTTGAAGAGGATGGTGTTCAAATCAGCAGATTAACAGAAGGAGGAAATGCAATCAATTATTTGTCTGAAGGAATGTTAATCAAAGGAATTAATAATGTTACAGTCAACGATTCAGCATCTTACCAAGAGGCAATAACAACTTTAAGGCCAAATGAAACTGTAAATCTACAAACGGATCAAGGAGCTTATAGTTTTCAATTGAAGACAAATCCAATGAACAAGTCCTTAGGATTCATGGGCATTCAAGTGCAGTCACACAATGTCATCGCCGAACCTTATGACAATCAATTTTATAGTCCTTTATTATGGATTTTAATGCCTTTAAGCAATCTACTCTTTTGGATTTACTTCCTCAACTTTGCAATCGGCACATTTAACTTGCTTCCTATGAAGCCATTGGATGGAGGATATTTATTTGAGAACCTATTGTCTTATATCATGCCGGAAGGGTCTTATAAGCCAATTGTAACTTTCATGTCTTTCTTTATGGGAATCATAATTGTGGTTAGTCTTGTTGTCGGTTTAGTCGGCACTCCATTTTAGATTAATTGCAATTTTATATTTTTTTAACAATATTTTTTGTTCGTATCATATAAAACCAAAACTTTATATATAGAAAAATATATCAAATTAATGTTTAAGCATTTACGAACTAATAATACTTAGTTATGAAAAATTGCTAAAATGTAATCTAAATGTAATACATAAAATTTATGTAATTGAATATTAGAGGAATTAAAATGAAAGCAAAAGCACAAAAAATAGGTGATGAAGTATACTGGATTGGTGTACTTGATTGGGACTTAAGATCTTACCACGGATACACTTTAGATGGAACCACTTACAATGCATACATTGTATTTGGTGAAAAGGTAGCTATTATCGATAACGCTTATCCGGAAAAACACTGATGAGAACGGCAATCCGGTGCCTGGTGCAACCGTTATTATCGATAACGCTTATCCTGGAAAAACTGAAGAAATGATGGCTCGTATCGAAGACGCATTTGAACAAGAAGGCAGAGAAAATGAAAGTAGACTACATTGTTCAAAACCACGTAGAAAAAGACCACAGTGGTGTCTTATACGACTTATGGAAAAAAAATTCGATGCACCAATTTACTGCAGTAAAATCGCTCAAGGCGGATTACTCAGACACTACCCTAAATTAGAAGGTGCAGACTTCAGCATCGTTGGAACTGGAGATGCACTTGACTTAGGCGGTAAAACATTAGCATTCTTAGATGCTTTCTTGCTTCACTGGCCTGACAGCATATTCACCTTACTTGCAGAAGATGGAATCTTATTCCCTAACGATGCATTTGGCCAACACTTATGTTTTGCTAAAAGATTTGACACTGACATTCCAGAAGTTGTTCTTATGGATGCAGCACAAAAATTCTACGGTAACTTGATTACCCCACTCAGTAAAAAAGTACTTAACAAATTTGATGAAATCATTGAATTAGGCCTTTTAGAACAAGTTAAAATGATTGCTCCTTCCCACGGACAAATCTGGACTGATACAATGAAAATTATCGGTGCTTACAGTGACTGGGCAACTGGTAAAAGAGCAGAAGACAAAGTAAACATTGTTTACGATACCATGCACTATTCTACCCAAAAAATGGCTCATGAAGTTGCTGAAGGAATCATTGCAGAAGGGTACGATGTGGAAATGTACTTCTTGCATGAAGATGAAAGAAGCGAAATCGTAAAAAGCATCTTAACCAGTAAGGCAGTTGCTTTCGGTATTCCAACCATCAACGACTTCCCATTCCCAAGTATTGGTGACATCATCTACTACTTGAAAGGTCTCCATTTCAACAGAACTGGATTCAAAAGACCTGCTGTCACCTTCGGTTCCATGGGAGGAAGAGGTGGAGCTGTAGTTTTCATCGCAAACGAACTCGCTGACTGTGGTTTCGAAGTTCTTGACCAACAGGAAATCTACTACTTACCTGATGGTGAAGACGATGACACCAGCTTCAAATTAGGTCAAAAATTAGTTGAAGAAGCTAAAAAATTAGAACTTTAAGATCAGATTTTCAATGATCTAAATTAAGTATTTGTAAGAAAATTTTATAAGAAGTTTTCAAAATCAATTTTCTTATGAATACACTTTTTTTATTTATTTTTAAAACTATCTAACACAGGTTATTTTTTTAAATTTGTTCGTATTCTTCCCTTATTTTAGATATTTTATAACGAATGTTCGTATTTTTATCTTAAAAACCATATAATTTTTAAAAACAATTCGTACTAAAATCTAAGTTAATAAAACATTTTGTAAACATAAGAACAAGTATATAAGTAAGAAAGTTTATACTATAATTATCAAACAATTTTTTGTTTATATCATGTTTAAAATTTATTAAATTTTTTATTAAATTTTATACAGATGTATACATTATTTTAAAATTTTTATTTTAAGAGGGTTTAAAATGGAAAATGAAGAAAAAACTATTCAACCAAAACCAATTCAAATTTTTGCAAAGGCTCCTGGTGAGCTTGGTGTAAATGTAGTTAAAAGTCCAGTAAAATTAACAATTCTTTCAATGTTGAAAGATACAGATATGGAATTTGATGAAATCGTTAAAAACACTGGAAAATCCAAATCTACAATTTCCGTTCATTTGAAATCATTAAGAGAAGATGGAATCGTTAGCTACAGATTTGATGCTAACGACCATAGAAAGAAAATCTTCTATATCAATTCAAAATTCTTAGGTGAAGTCCAATCTGGAGATGAAAAGGAATTGGAAGAAAGACAAGCTGAATTCTTGGTTAAAAACATTATGGATGTAGACAACTTCAAGTTCTCTTTCCTATTGTTCCACACCTTAAGATCCAACTTGATTCAAGAAGGAATCAACATCAATCCTGTATTGAACCAATCAGGTAAGAACATCGGTGCAGCAATGTATGAAAAGCTTTATGATGATGACATCAACAAATTCTGTGACAACATCGTTCAATTCTGGGATGACAACGGTTTAGGAAAACTCGAAATTGATTTAGGCGACATAATTAACATTACCTCTTATGAATGTTTCGAATGCAGTTTGCTTCCTAAGAAAGGAAAACCCACCTGTTACTTGGATGCAGGTATTTTCGAATCTTTATTTGCAAACTATCTTAAAAAGGATGTTGATGTAACTGAAGTCAAATGTTTCACCATGGGTGATGACTGCTGTAAATTCTTAGTGGAATCCCTAAATGGAGAAGCTTTTGCTTACTAAATAATTAATTATTTAAAAAATTATTCCATTATTTTTTAATTAATTATTCCTTTATTTTTTAATTATTTTTTATCTACTTTTTTAACTTTTTTTCATTCTATTTCATTATATCTTATTCTATTTGCATTGATTTTTCAATTAAAATTAAAATATCACAATTAAAATCAATTTTATAAGCTCAAATCAATTTTTTTACATAAATATTACCTTTCAATCGCTCTTTCTAAAACCTTTTTATATAACTTATTTCTAATATAATTGTAATGTCAAATTCAATATTTTGCCCAAATTGTGGGATGCTTAAAAGTAATTGCGTATGTGGAAAATACATTGCAGATAGAACCAAAAAGCCTTATCAGAAAAAAGAAAAGAAGTCTAAAAGTTCTTCTTCAAACAATAAAAAATCTAAAGGTGCTAAAGGTCTTTATCAATATGAGAATCGCAAACCAATAACCGTTAGCGAAGATTTGGACCTTCCAGTTGCAGAAGTATATGATATTGCAGAACATGACCTTCCTCAAGAGGTAATTGACAGGTTGAAAGAGGAGTATCCGGAGATTCCAGAACAGATTATAGAAAATTTCCCATTTGAACATCCAAGGGAAGGTCAATTAGAGATTATAGCAGACATTGAAGAAGCAATTTCTAAAGGTTACAAGTATATTATTCTGGAGGCAGGTACAGGTACAGGAAAATCCGCTGTAGCTTCTACCTTAGCTCGTATGTATGAATCTGCATATATTCTAACAATGACAAAACAGCTTCAAAAGCAATATGCAGATGAGTTTGATTTTCCCATTGTTAAAGGTAGGGGAAACTTTGATTGTCTAAAGGATGGATTGGAGGTTACCTGTGATATGGGTGCATGTAAGACATCACCTAAAAATTCCAAGTTCTTCTGTCCTTATGGAATAAGTAAAAATCCAACACTTACAGGTGAGTTGGCTTTTCAAGATTCCTTTGGAGCAGATGTTTTCTTCCAAACTAATGACCACTGTAGCTATTGGCAACAGAAAGCTAATGCAATCAACTCACCCATCACATTGATGAATTATGATTATGCCATTTTGGAGCTGAATTATGTAAAGCACTTTGGAAAAAGAACCTTATTGATTCTTGACGAGGCACATAACATTGAAGATAAGCTGATGAAAACAATGGAGATTAACTTATACAATCGTCAGCTTGAAAAGGACATTAAGAAGGTCATAAGTCCTCAAACCCTTCAAAGCAATGAAAAGGGTGAATGGATAATGGAAATTGATGCAATTCAAGGTCATTATTCCGATATTGAGATTAAGGAGTTACCTACAAACAAGGCTGACAGAATCAATTCCACCATTTCAAAATTAAAGTCTCTTAAAACCAATCTTGAAAAAGAGCCAGGAAACTGGGTAATCGATGCAGATGAAAATGGAGTGTCATTCAAGCCTCTTAGAGTTAATCATTATGCTGAAGATTACCTCTTCAAACATGGGGATGTTGTAATATTCTTAAGTGCAACCATATTGTCCCATAAGATGTTTTCAAAATGGTTAGGATTGGATCCACGTGAAGTTTATCACATTCAAGTTGACAGTCCATTTTCAGTTGAAAAAAGGCCGATCGAATTGAATTTAGCTGGAAAAATGTCTAAAAATAGGGTCAAGCAATCCGCTCCAAAGTCAATTGAAATATTGCAGAAGATTTTAAAGAGGCATGAAGGAGAAAAAGGACTGATTCATACTCACAGCTACAAATGCCAACAATATATCATCAATAATCTATACAATACAAGATTGATTGCTCATGGAAACAACAATAGGGAAAGGGTATTGAAATTATTTGAAGAGGATGAAAACCCATTGGTCCTTGTCAGCCCATCTATGAGTGAAGGTGTTAATTTGCCTTATGACAAGTGCAGATTCCAGGTAATCTATAAGATACCATTCCCATATCTTGGAGACAAGCAAGTTCATATGAGAATGAAAAAGGACCAAAGATGGTATGCATATAAGACTGCAATGACCTTAATGCAGGCATACGGAAGGGGAATGAGAGCAGAAGACGACTCCTGTGTAACCTATATCTTGGATTCAGACATTCAAATGCTTCTTAAGAGTCCTTTGTATAAGTCATTGATTCCAGAGTTCTTTAAGGAAGCTATTGTAATCAATGATGATATGATAATTTAATTCAAGCTTTTCGCCCAAGCTTTTCCGGCCCTTCGGACCGCAAAACCTTGACCAAAACTTTTTTCTCATTTATGAGTGATAATATGGTTGCAAAATGGAAGAAATGTAATTTCTTCATTTATGAGTGGTAATATGGTAGTAAAAATAGAAGAAATTGAAATTGAAGGAATCTCTATAATTTTAGAGAGGAAGAATATAAAGAATTTATACCTTCGAATCAAGCCGGATGGTACTGTTAAGGTTTCTTCTCCTATGAGATTATCAGATGAAGCCATAAATGATTTTGTATTGTCAAGAATAGATTGGATTAGAGAAACTAGAGCAAAGATGCTTGAAAAACCACCTAAACCTAAAGTGAAATACAAAGATGGGGAAACTCATTATATCTGGGGAGAGCCATACACACTTCAGTTAATCGATAATGATAATGCAAAAAAGGCATTTTATGACAGCAAAGGGCATATTATTTATCTTCCTGTTCCAAAGAGATCCACCATTAAGCAAAGGGAAAAGATCTTGTTTGAGCTTTACCGAGATGAAATGAATAGGAATTTAGACTACTTTTTACACAAATGCACATATTTTGTAGGAAAAGAGCCAAAGGAAATTAAAATCAGAAACATGAAAAATTGGGGTAACTGCAGAAAGGATAAAAGGGTTACCTTAAACTTAAAATTGGCTAAAAAACCACCAATCTGCACAGAATACGTTCTGATTCATGAATTGTGCCACTTGATTGAATTCAATCATGGTCCAAGATTCAAGGCACTGATGGATAGTTTCTGTCCTAATTGGAGAGAAATCAAGCAATTATTGAATGAAGAACAATAATTTGTAAATATAAATGGAATATTTAGAAAGGGAATATTTATATAAAACCAGTACAATTAAAATTATAAGAAATATCAAAGGGATGATATGATGCTGTTGTTAGTTTATTTAAGCAGCGTAATACAGGGTATGGCACTATTATCTTGACTTTTAGCCACTGGTGGAATCTGACTAAGGAGGAACATAATGAGCGTGTTCATAAGCTTTACACTCAAACATATTTAGGTGAATGTGCAGTAAGGCCACCAGTAGTCAGGTTTGATCCAGACATTTTTGGTAAGAGAATTGAAGTGTGGGAGATGGAGGCAAATGAAGGGGATATTCAAGGGGATATGCAAACTATGAACAGTTGGAAAAGATTATATTTGACATGTTGTAAAGAATGTGGCTATGAGATGTAGCCACTTTTTGTTATAATAACAACTTCTAATGTTAAACAGAATAAAATTGTTAATGGAACACTTCATACACAGCACACCTCCACCCCCAGAAAAAGGTACAGGGGGGTATAGGGAGTATATATTTTTAATTTTTTAAAATTTTTTAGAGAAAAAGAATATATTACAAAATTTATTAATAATGATATTACTTTATTTAATAAATTTTTTAAAATAAAGTATATAGTTTAATAAGTAAAAGGAACAAACTATTTCTTAATTAGAAGTTCAGGTTGTCTAATATGCTAAATGAAGTGTTTGATAAAGAAGCATTTGAAAAAAGTAAAGAAGAAATAAGGGAGTTATGCAATCGTTTTGATGCGAATTTAGACCTATTAACTTTGTTAAATTCAAAAGTTTTAACATTTAGATATAGATCTATTGGTAAAAAAAAAAAACTGGAAATAATAGTTATGAATATTTTTCTATTGGTATAAGCAAATTACCAATCCCAGAAATATCTTTGGAAGAACAAAAACCATTTATTGAGTTAGCGGATAAAATGTTAGAATTGAAAAGGTGCTTGATTGATAAAAAAACTCCTCAAGAGATAAGGTTATTAGAGAAGCAAATTATATGGATAAACAGATAAATCAGCTTGTTTATGAATTATATAATTTGACTGATGAAGAGATTGAAATCATTGAAAATAGTTTAGATTAGTTTATATTTATCATTTAATAAGGGGATAAAAATGGAAAGTGTATATGGGTTTGATTTTGAAGAAATCGAGAAATTAAGAAATAATCTTCTTGATATGAGTTTAAGGAATAATTTATTAAACTTTAGGCCAAGAAGGAAATCTATTGAGATTTATGATGAAGATATTGCATCATTATATGATTTGATTGTATTTAAAGAGATAAAGATGCAATTTTATCCAATTGAACATCTTGAAGATGAAGAAGATGAAGAAGATGTATCAATTGATTCTGAAGGTACATTGGATGTTGAAGTTGATAATACTTGGGATGCTGATGCAGAAATTAAAGCTAGTCATTTGGATAAATTTCTTCAAACAACTTATTCTGAAGAGGAATTAAGAAAAAAATTAACATCCTTGTATAGGGAAAATAAAACAAATTTAGAAGAGCAAGGTTATAATAATTTTTTCTTAGCTTTAGGATTTTTAGAGTGGAAAGAAGTGGATATTTCCGATAAAGTTTATAGTGCACCTCTAATTTTAGTTCCAATGAATATCGAAAGAGAGAAAGTTTCAGACCCATTTACTGTCTATTGGAATGGTGACGATATTAGATCAAATTTATCTTTAATTTATAAACTTAAAGATTCGGGAGTTGACATAGAAGAATTCGAGGAATTTGATGATGTGGATGATTTAATTGATTATTTGAAAAGCATTGAAAGTGCCGTTCAGAATAAAGAGGGATGGAAAGTATCAAAAGATATTTATTTATCCAATTTTAGCTTTAAAAAGTTTGTAATGTTTAAAGATTTAGACTCTTGTAATTGGGCTGATTTAAATGATTCATCTGTGAGTAAGATTTTAGGCTTAAATGATGATGATCTTGAATATGTTGATTTGGATGATGATTTTTCTTTTGATGATATAAGCTCCTCAGATATTTATAATGTTCTTGATGCGGATTCTTCTCAACTTGCAGTTTTAGAGGAAGCTAAGCAAGGGAAAAATTTAGTTGTGGAAGGACCTCCAGGTACTGGAAAATCACAGACTATTGTAAACTTGATTGCTGAGCTTATGGCAATGAATAAGAAAATCCTTTTTGTTAGTGAGAAGAGAGCTGCTCTTGATGTAGTAAAATCAAGATTGGATGATCTTGGTTTGGGTGATGGATGTTTAGAGCTTCATGGTAAAAATTCTAATAAAAAAGAAATCTTAAAAGAATTAAAAGAAACTTTCGGGTTGGATCGTATTTATTTGAAGGATCGAAGTAATTTTCAAGATTTAGATGATATAAAAGAAGATTTGAATGAGTATATTAACACATTGCATACTTTCTATAAGGATACTGGATTAACTGCTTTTGATTTGATTGGATATTATATTAATAACAAGGATATCTTGGAAAAAAATGATCAAGAGATTTTAGACCTTGAATTAGGGGATGTTTCATCTTTAGATGATGAAAAGAGAGGAGAAATAGTCAATATTATTGACAATTTGAAATCATATTATGATTTAATAAAGCCACTTGGTGAAAATTTCTGGAAAGACACCTACCCAAAAGATCTTTCATCTATGGATGCTAAAGATATTGAATCAGATTTAAATGATATAATTGTTGCTTTAGATGATTTTGATGATTTTGATGGAAAAATTCATGATTTAACAGGTATTGATAAGTTAGGGGATTTAAATATTGAACCTGCTATTTCTAAACTAAAAATCCTAAAACCAGATTTGAAATTAATTAAGCCTGCAGATCATGTTGAACAATTGATTGATGATGTATCTATTTTCCAAGAGAAATCTAAAAATTTGAATCTGGATATATTTGAATTAGATTTAGATAGTTTGGATAAACAAACTGCTGACTTGATGAGCAATATTGACTCATTAAATATTGATTTGGCACTTGTTGAAAATGAAGATTTAAAATCTATTAATTCAGATTTCAAGTCTAAGAAGGATTATATTGAAAGTTCTAATTTGGAAAGAGCTTTAGATGATTCTAATTTGGATAATAAACTAAATGATTTCAAGTCTAAGAAGGATTATATTGAAAGTTCTAATTTGGAAAGAGCTTTAGACAATCCTGACTTGGAGAATAAACTGAATATTTTCAAAACTAAGAAAGATTCTTTATTCAAAAGAACCTTTAATAGTGAATTTAAAAACATTAAAAAACAATTCCACTCTTATTATTCATATGATGTTTCAGATGATGTGATTATTAATGATTTAGAAAAGTTAATTGATGTGAATAAGGATTATACTGTTATTAAGAAAGAATTTAATTCTTATTATGATTCTGATGTTTCCAGTAATCAGATTTTAGAAGATTTTGACAAGATAATGGAAGTTAATTATGATTTATCTAAATTAAGAAATAAAATTTTAGCTTATTCTAATTCTGATTTGACTGATGATAAAATTTTAATTGAATCAGAAAATTTAATTTCTTGGGCAGATGATTTAGACAATATAATATCTAATTTAAATTCCTACAACGCTTCGACTAATTTAAAATCTATAAGGTCAAAAGTTCAAGAGTTAATAGAATTAAAAAAACTTATGGAACACATTAATGATAAAGAAGAGATTGGAAAGTATTATTTCAATGATTCATGGAATTCATTCAAATCTAATGTAAGTGATTTAAATGATAAATTAGAAACATTGAAACTTTTTAACAATTATTATGGCATTGGATTTTTCAATAATAAAACCATTGAATTAATAGAAAACATTGACATTGAAAAGTTAGAGAGTTATACTGATAAGCTAAAATTAGATAAAAATAAAATTTTAGATTTATATAGAAGATTAAACCATAAATTAAACTTTAAAAATGAATTCCTTATTCCTGATGTGAAATCAGATTATTCAAACATAGACGATGAAAGGTTTATTAAAATTGATAATTTTAAATCATTAATGAGTAGCTTATTAGATAATATTGGTGGTTTAAATAGTTATAGATTATTTATTAAATATTGTGATGAAAATTCCAATGAGTATACTGAAAATTTAATTAAATACATTAAATTAGATATGATTAATTCTGATTTATTTAGGAATATATTCTATTACAACTTTTCCAAAACTGCTTTAAAAGACATATTTTCATCTAATGATGTATTGGATGACTTTAATTATTACTTGCATGAAAAAAAGATAGATAAATTTAAGCAATTAGATGATGAAGTAATGAAAGCTAATAGAATCAGGGTCAAAGAAATTTTAAGTATTAATAGGCCAAATTTATTAAGTAATGTGGGTCCACAATCAAGTTTAGGCATATTAAAACATGAATTTGCTAAAAAGAGAAAAATAATGCCTATTAGAAAGCTCTTGGCGAGAACATTTGACGTTATCTCATCAATAAAACCTTGTTTTATGATGAGTCCTTTATCTATAGCCCAATACTTAGAACCGTCAACTTTTGAGTCTTATTTTGATTATGTTATTTTTGACGAAGCAAGTCAAGTAAAGATTGAGGATTCAATGGGAGCGCTACTTAGAGCTAAAAAGTATATTGTTATGGGAGACACCAAGCAATTACCTCCTACAAGCTTCTTTGAAAAAGAGGTGGATATTGATGACTCTGAAGAGGAGAATTATACTGATGATGTAGAGAGTATTCTTCACCTTTGTAAAAATACAACAGAAACTAAAATGCTGAAATGGCACTACAGAAGTCGTCATGAATCCTTAATTAACGTTTCAAACAATGAATTCTACGATAATAAATTGTATGTCTTCCCATCTCCAATGAAAGATAAGGAAGATTTGGGATTAAAATTCGTATATGATCCTAATACTGAATATTATCGTGGTGCAGGTTCTAACAATATTAAAGAAGCTGAAAATCTTGTTGAATACGCTTTTGATCTCGTTAGGAAATATGGCAATTCACGAAGTATAGGTGTTGGAACTTTCAATATTAAACAATGCAATACTATCTTGGATGTTTTGGAAGAAAAACTCAGAGAACACCCTGAATTAGAACAATATTTCAACGAATCTGGAAAAGATGGCTTTTTTGTTAAAAACCTTGAAAATATCCAAGGAGACGAAAGAGATATAATATTAATAAGTGTTGGCTATGGTAAGGACCTAAATGGTAAATTATCTATGGGTTTCGGACCTTTAAACAGAGAAGGTGGAGAAAGAAGGCTAAACGTATTGATTACAAGAGCAAGAATGCAATGTGTTGTATTCAGTAATTTCAAATCCTCTGAAATGAACACAACACCGAATACTCCAAGAGGCGTAGAAGCTTTAAAAACATTCCTTTATTATGCTGAAAAGGGAGAATTCCCAGAGAATTATCATACTGGGGAAGACTTTGATTCACCATTTGAGGAATCAGTTTATAATTTCTTAACTGATGAAGGTTACATTGTGGAAAAACAAGTGGGTTGTGCTGGTTATAAAATAGATTTGGCTATTGTGGATAAAGAAGACAGCAATAGGTACATACTCGCAATAGAATGTGATGGAGCAGCATATCACTCCTCCAGATCTGCAAGAGACCGTGATAGGCTTAGACAAAATGTTTTAGAGGGTTTAGGTTGGAAGTTCTATAGAATCTGGTCAACTGACTGGTTCCATGAGACACGTCAAGCTAAATCAAGATTACTTAATGCAATTGAAGATGCAATAATAAATAAAAATAACAAAAATTTAGCTAAAAAAGCAGAATCAAATTTTGAACCTGAAACCATTATCAAATCAAATGAGGATACCATTAATGAGGAATTAGAAAACTATTTTGAAGATTACAAATATTGCACTGATTTCTTAAAATATGGACGTACTTATGTAGATGTACTCCAAGCATTGATAGAAGTAGAAGAGCCTATCCATATAGATGATATTTATGACAATTTAAAAAGAGTTACAGGCTCAAAAGCTACTAAAAAATTCAAAAACACTGTCAATAATGAATTAAGGTTTGTTTCATCTGTAGACCACTTTGGTAATTTTTACTATACTGCCGATTTTAATTTTGATAGTATGAAAGTCAGAAAACGTGAAAAACCAAATATTGATCGTATTTCTAAGCAAGAAATAGAAAAAGCAGTTATTTACACTTTAAAAATGGAATTTTCATCAAATAGAGAAAGCTTAATCAAATCAGCTTCAAAACATTTAGGATTTAAAAAAATCCGTGATAAAATAAATAAGATATTTAATCAAATCATTGATGAAAATCTCAATAAAGGAGTTCTCAAAGATAACAATGGTTTAATAGAACTAACATAAAGAATGATTTTATGGATGATGAAACTAAAATCTTAATTGAATTATGAATCAATCCAAGAATAGGCAGAAAGTGCTCAAATCATTTCATGAGGATCCATTAAGGCCATCTCAAATATCTGTTTTGACTGGTATTCATATTAGTTCAGTCAGTAAATGTCTAAGGCAATTGAGAGAAAAAGAGCTAATTTATCTGTTAAATCCAGACTTCCATATAGGTAGACTATATGATATAACAGAAAAAGGGAAATATATTGTTGAATTTTTGAATTTCTAAAATAATTAATACTAATCTCATTGAAAATTATTACAAATTTTAAGTTATCACTTGTTTAGGGTTGTGATTGGATGGAAGTAGTAGGTTATCAATTGATTAAAATCGATAAGACCACTTATGATGCCACTGTACTTGCCAAGTATGAAAATTTGGAAGACATCTTAGTGGCATGTGAAGAAAAAGGATTGGATATCATATTTTTCAATGAAGGTCAATTGATTTTAGAATCAATAGAAGAAGAATCTTAGTTTTTAAAAAACGGACCTAGGGGGATTTGAACCCCCGACCTTGGGATCCGAAGTCCCACGTCATAATCCTGACTAGACTATAGGCCCAATAAAAATAGTTTTTATTGTTATTCTTATTTTTTATCTATAACAATAATTGTCTATTATATTAATTTATTTATTATCTTTTTTAAAATTTTAGTTTTAATTTCATTTTTTTCAATTTTAAAATAACTTTTTTATTATCAGTTAATTATTATTAGATTAATTTTATTAATTAATTATTTTAGTTAATTATTATTAGTTAAAAATATTAATTAAATAAAATAAAAATAGAATTAGATAGAATTTTTAAAATTAAATCAAAT
>CAJOMK010000011.1 GCA_905235495.1 uncultured Methanobrevibacter sp. | reverse complement strand
AGAATAATTTTTGATTTTCTCTTCCAATTCCTCTAAATATCCATCATCAGGACCGACAATAGCTAATTTAATCTTATCATTTTCATTCAAATTAATCATTTCATTAAATGAATCAATCAACAAATCCAGTCCTTTGATTTCATGAATTCTACCTACAAAAAGAATTAGCTTATCCTCATCATCAATATTGAATTTAGAGCGAAAAATGCCATAATCTGGAAGATTTTCATACTCTTCAAGATTGATTCCAAGCGGAACAATCTCAATCTTTTCATCATCAACACCCATCTTCAAGTATTGCTCTTTTTCAACTTCGGTTAGTGCAAAGACACATGTTGCATTATGAAGAATCTTGAATCCGAACACCTTGTCAAAGATGTTTTTCAATCCTTCCTTCTGGAAGAAAGGAAGTGCTGATCCATGAGCCTGTACAATGTAGGGAATATTGTTTTTCCTTGCAAAATGGCTTACAATAATAGCTAATGTTTGCCTATGCTCATGAATGTGAACAATTTCATAATTCTTGATTTCCTTTCTGATTCTAAAATGAGCAGACAAAGGAGTGTCCAACATTGTAGCCATTTTAAATCTATTGGATAAGTTCTTAAAATAATCAATCCTGATGCCCTCTACTTCGACATCATATCGACCATTTGGGAATTTCAATCTTTCCTTACATGAATCTGTGGTTAAGACTTTGACATCATTGTCTTCTCTCTGTTTAGAGGCAATCTGATAGCTTGCATTAACTACTCCTCCAGCAGATAAACAAGGAATAAAGAAATGTGCCACATGTAAAATCTTCATAAAATTCACCTTAACTAATCCTCTCGTATAAATACAAACCATTTTCCTGATGAATCATGGCATAATTCTCTAATTTAAAGTTATCATCTGAAATATAATAAGTGGTATTGCTTGCTTCAAGATAATCCAATTGATCATCAGTGAGTGCAACTGTATTGGTCTTTAGGAACCAATTCAAAGACCTTTGATGGAAAACTGCAACTTCTTTAGATGCATAATCAGGATCATAGTCAATCAAGTACTCTGCCATCACCTTGTTATTGTTGAAATCCTCATTGTAATGAACAGTAGCTGGGAAAGATACGGCTGAGAATATGCAGAATACAATTAGGATAATTGGAATAATTCCTAAAATGTTTTTGCTCTTGAATTCCAGCTTATGCTCTTTAGACCAGTCTAAAATACCGTTTAACGCATATATTGCAAAATAAATGAAAGCAGGAAATACTGTAATTATGTATCTGTTTACTTTAATGTTCAGGAAAGTGAAGAAAATGAAGTAAACCAAAAACCATGCCAACATAAGGATATTCAATGCATAGTCTTCTCTGTCAAAACCATTTTTCTTCAATAACGCAAATAGAATTACAAAATCAACCAACAGAATTGTTAGGGTTATTAAGGAATTTATCTTAAAGCTTAAGATTGAAGCAATCAACAATAGAACAACTAAAATCCATGCAAATGATTTGAAGTGTTTATTGGAATATTTGCTTGATTTATCTTTAGCATTTCTAATCCTAGTTTTTGTATCTCCTTTCAACTTATTTTCATCAACATGACTAAACAGTCCATAAATAAACAATATTATTCCTAAGGCAAAGACCCCTATCAGGAAATAAGAGACAAAATTAGATCCATTCAATACTGGAATAACATCATCAAGGCTTACATAATCTGAAAACAGGAAGTTAGGAAAATCATGAAGATAGAAAAATGTGTCAGCTGTATATGCATTGTCCATCACCTCTCCCTTAAAACCTGATGCAAATTCAGAGCTTTGAGTTAAAAAGGACAAATGGGAACCAAATGATAGAATCAAAGCGGAAAATATCATAATCAATACAACTGCAAAAGCAAAGGATTTTAATATATTCCTAAATTCATTGCTTTTCAAATAAGATTTGACCTTACCCAATAATCCTCCCCTATCATTGAACAATAAATCGAAATTGGTGAAAAAGTCATGATATGAAAGATAATACAATAAAATCAAAGGTATTAAGAATAATGCAGTATAACGTGTGAAAATAGCTAAAACCAACAATGAAATAGCTAAAATATAATATTTTGAATCCTTGTCAATAGCTAAAACTGTAAAAAGCATTGCCCATATGGATAAACTAACTGCAGGTATGTCCAATGTTCCATTAGCCCACCAAAGCAAGTTTAAAGAGAAAGTTCCAAAAAGAAAAGCACCACATAAGCTCAATAATGAACTGAACCTATTCTTTAAAAATACATAAATCCCAATATTGCCTAAGATGCAAAAGAGACCTGTAACGGCATAAAGGGAAGTTTCAGATAAAAATCCCAATCTAAATAATATTGATGTTAAAAAACAGATTAGAGGAGACAAATGCAAATATACATTACTTGATTTGAAACCTGCAAAAGTGAGGGAATTAGTCAAATACACAAAAACGTCTGAACAGTAAATTCCAAGATTAAGGTTATGGTTTATAAGAACATATGTGATGATAATGTTGAAAACTGTTAAAATCAGCAAATAAGAAAAATCATTTCTAGAGATATTTAAATCTTCGAAAATATTTTTAAAAACCATTTTAACACTTTCCCATCAATATTTTGGATTTGTACTTTTTTCTTTCTTTTTAAGTGACCAAACTATAAAAATATTATAAAATAAAAAATTATAAGATAAAATTAAAAATATCAAATGATCCTACAACAAAAGCGAGGAAACTAATTAACATGGCTATTTTAAGATTCTTGGAAACCTTTGCACATGTTTCCTCTGGAGGATCTAATTTCAAGCTGTATGCACTGTATAGGAATATGATTATCGGTACAATCATGATAATCACATATGAAATATTGAAAATCTTGAAGATATAAAGGATAGGACACATCAATGTAGTTACAACAATTAAAATTATTGAAACGATTGAAGGTATTTTCTTGCCATAAATAATAGGGAATGTTCTTGCCCCTTCCAATTTATCCCCTTCAATATCTTCCATATCCTTGACTATTTCACGAGCCAAAGTCATGAAAATGGCAAATAAGCCTAAATAAATGGATATGAATAATATCTCCAATGAGTTTGTAGCACAAGCAATTACAGTTCCTCCAATCACAAAACATAATCCTGTTAGAGTTGCAACGCTAATGTTTCCAACTAAAGGCATTGCCTTTAGGTTTCTTGCATATAGACACATGAGGATTACTGCAAAAATGACTATTACAGAAGGCCAAATGGAATTAACCATATAACTGCAAACAAAGCTTAACACAACACCTATTGCAAATAAGAGATAGTAATATTTTCTTGCATTTTCTAAGCTTATTCTCCCAGATGGAATTGGACGATTCGGCTTGTTGATTTCATCTATCTTTACATCAAAAACATCATTGATTGTATTTCCAGCACCGGTACATACAAAAACAATCACTGCACAGATGATTATAGGCAAATCATAATAATGACCAACAAATATCATCAGTATTACAGCAATAGCTGCCATAATAGCGTTTCCTGGACGAATTATTTCTAAATAAGCATTCATTAAATCCCTCTGTAATCTTATAATATTGAGTATATATTTTAATAAGTATAAATTTATTTATTATTAATCTTATTTTATTATTCAACCTTTATTTATTATTCAATCCCTTTATTTATTAATTCAATCCCTTTATTTATTAATTCAATCATAAATTTTATTTAGTATTCAATCTTTATTTATTATCCAATCTTCCATTGAAATATTAATTTAAATCGTTTAACAAATCCGAGAATTTTTTTGCCATATTTTTCATTGAGTAATCTTCAATATTGACATCAGCATCATATTCAATTGTTCCTTTTTCTAAAAATTCATTATAGAATTTCAATATGGCTTCTTTAGTTGATTCCAAATCAGAACCATGATATCCCACCTTTGTCTCTTCAATGAGATCCTTTAGAGAACCTTCTCTATGGCCAATTGATAAAACCGGTTTTTTAAGTGCAAAGTATTCATAAATCTTACCTGGAATAAACATCCTTTCCTTCTCATCATCCCATGATATAAGCAAGAGCACATCACTTTCCAACTGTTTTTTCAATACATCTTCATGAGATATTTTTCCACCAATGTCAACAATATCCAAAATGCCATATTTTTCGGCTGTCTCTTTTAAATTAGTGCTATCACCATAGAATTCTATGGAAAGTTTAGATGAATCCACTTTATTTTCATCTTCCAATTGACAAATTGCATTGAATAAATTTGAAGGGTCTCTCTTTCCACCATACAATGAACCGGCATATATGAATTTTAATTTATCGTGAGTATCATGAGAATTGATCAAATGATCATAATCATCTTTAAGCATTAATTCCTCCAAACTTAAATCATCCTCATCATAACCAGACAATATCGGAACTATTCTATTGTTTGGATGTAATGTAGCCAAAGTATCTGCTGCCAAATCAGTTGTGGTTGTTAAAACATCTGTCTTTTCAAAAGTTTTTAATTCCAGCCGTCTTTCAAAGTATTCCCTTATGAAAGTATGTGAAACATAAGGATTCATATTCCAAAGGTCCCTTAAATCCGCTATCCAAAAGAGATTATACTTATCTTTTAAATCCTTTGCAATTGTGTGACAGGTTATAGGCCATGAAGAACTTATAATAGCTTCAATCTTCTCTTCTTTAATAATCCTTGAAGCTGCTTCAAATGCAGATTCATACCAATATTTCATGCCGTCGGGATAGGCAAAGATTTCACCTGCCAATGAAATGGCTTTTGAAGCAATTGGATTTGAATAGGAACTGGAATCCCTTAATTTATCATCCTTAGATTCTTTTGAATGACTTGATTTATCATTATTATCCTTAGAATTATTTAAATTGCCTTTAAATTTATTGGAAAAATGAGAAAACATATCTTCATATTCTGTGTAAATGATTCTACAATTTAAATCGGCATTTTCCTCAGGAATGAAACCTAAATCAGGAACTATGACAATAGGCTCCCATCCATATTGTGGCAAATATTTCGCTAATGCCCTTAATCTTTTAGAAGCTATTTCATTTACCTGGTTAAAATAAAATGCAATTAAAATTACTTTACCCATTTAAGTACCTTACCTATTTTTTCAATATTTTAAAAACATTTATATAAACTAATTTAAATATATTAAAATAACCTAATTTATAGTTTATTCAATAAGTTTAAATAAATTTACGAATATATTAAAATCTATGGATATATTAAAATTTATGGATATATTATCATAAAGATAAAAAATTTAAAATTTATAATTTTTATATACTGGTGAAAAAATGAGTAAAATTAAAATCGCAATCGTGGGAATAGGAAACTGTGTAAGTTCACTTATACAAGGAATTCATTATTACAAAGATAAAGATCCTAAAGATGCAATCGGTCTTATGCACTGGAAAATAGGAGACTGGAACCCAACAGACATTGAAGTAGTTGCTGCTTTTGATATAGATGCAAGAAAAGTTGGAAAAACTGTTGACGAAGCTATCTTTGCAAAACCAAACTGTACTACCGTATTCCAAGAAGAAATACCAAAAAGTGATGTAATCGTTCAAATGGGGCCTGTTCTCGATGGTGTCAGTGACCATATGGCTGAGTTCGAAGAGGATTATACTTTTATAGTAGCTGATGAAGAACCAGCAGATGTAGTTGAAGTCTTAAAAGAAAGTGGAGCTGAAATATTACTCAGTTATTTACCAGTAGGTTCTGAAGAAGCTGCAAGATTCTACGCACAATGTGCATTAGATGCAGAAATTGCTTATATCAATTGTATGCCAGTATTTATCGTAAGTGACCCGGAGTGGGATGCTAAGTTCAGAGAAAAAGGACTTCCTGCAGTTGGTGACGACATTAAAGCACAAATTGGTGCAACCATTACTCACAGAACTTTAAGTAACTTATTTAAAGAAAGAGGAGTTAAATTAGTCCACACTTACCAAATCAACACTGGTGGAAATACTGACTTCTTGAACATGTTAAACAGAAAACGTTTAGACTCTAAAAAAGAATCTAAAACTGAAGCTGTTCAATCAGTACTTGCAGAAAGAATGGATCCTCATGATATTCATATTGGTCCAAGTGATTACATACCATGGCAAAAAGACAACAAAATCTGTTTCTTAAGAATGGAAGGTAAAACCTTTGGTGACGTACCAATGGACATTGAACTCAGATTAAGTGTTGAAGATTCCCCAAACTCTGCAGGATGTGTAATTGATGCTATCCGTTGCTGTAAATTAGGACTCGAAAGAGGAATTGGCGGACAACTCACTTCCATTTCATCATATGTTATGAAACACCCTCCACTCCAATTTACAGATGATGAAGCAGCAGCAAATGTTGAAGCATTTATCAACGGAGAATTAGAACGTTAAGAATTTATTTCTTAACCTTTACTTTTTTTATTTTTTTACTATTTTAACTATTTTAACTATTTTCACATTTAGTTTACTATTTTATTTCTTTCACTATTTTACTTCATTAAAACTTCATCCAAAACAAACTATTTTTCTAAACATTTAAAATTTCAAATCCCCATCACACTTAATTTTAATAATTAATGATATGTTAAAAGATTAGAAAAAAATAGATAAGTATTATTAATAATTAAAACAATAAATAATAATATAATGTAAAATAATCTTATGTGATAGATGATTTTTAAATCATTTACAAAATTTTAAATGAAACGATACCCATTTGAAAATTATAGTGAGGTGTAAAGATGAAAGTAAAAATTACTGAAACCGCATTCAGAGATGCCCACCAATCCCTCTTAGCAACCAGAATGAGAACAAGAGATATGGTTCCAATTATAGAAGAGATGGATAAAGTCGGATATCATGCTATCGAAGCATGGGGTGGAGCTACCTTTGATACCTGTATTAGATACTTAAACGAAGACCCATGGGAAAGATTAAGAATATTGAAAGAAAACTTTACTGAAACTCCATTACAAATGCTTCTTAGAGGTCAAAACCTACTCGGATACAAACATTATGCTGATGACATTGTAACTAAATTCGTAGAGAAATCATATGAAAACGGTATCGACATCTTCAGAATTTTCGATGCAATGAACGATATAAGAAATATGGAACAATCCATTAAAGTAGCTAAAGCACAAGGAGCCCATGTTCAAGGAACCATCAGTTATACCATCAGTCCGGTTCACACTATTGACAAATTCGTAGAGTTTGCAAAAGAACTTGAAGCATTAGAATGTGACTCAATAGCTATTAAGGACATGGCGGGTTTAATCAGCCCATCAGTCGTATTTGAATTAGTTACAAGATTAAAAGAAGAAACTGACTTGCTTGTAAACTTACATTCACACTGTACCAGCGGTATGACTCCTATCAGTTATTATGCTGCATGTCAAGCAGGTGTTGATATTTTAGACACTGCTATTTCTCCTATCTCTTGGGGTACTTCACAACCTCCAACAGAAAGTATTGTAGCATCATTACAAGGTACTGAATTTGACACTGGCCTTGATTTGAAAACCTTAAATCAAATCAAGAAATACTTTGAAACCATTAGAGAACAATACAATGGATACATTGATCCAATCAGTGAAAGAATTGATACCGACGTATTGATGTACCAAATCCCTGGTGGAATGCTCTCTAACTTGATTTCACAGTTAAAACAACAAAATGCATTGGACAGATATCAAGATGTATTGGAAGAAATGCCTTGTGTAAGAGAAGACATGGGATTCCCACCTCTTGTAACTCCAACCAGCCAAATTGTTGGTATTCAAGCTGTAATGAATGTTATTAATGGAGAAAGATACAAAATCGTGTCAAACGAAGTTAAAGATTATATGAAGGGTTTCTATGGACGTTCTCCAGCACCAGTAAACAAGGAAATCGCTAAGAAGATCATTGGTGATGAAGAACCTATCACCTGCAGACCAGCAGACTTGATAGAACCTGAATATGAAAAATTCAAAAAAGAAGGAGAAGAGTTAGGAATTATCAAAAAAGAAGAAGATGTTCTTACTCTCGCAATGTTACCTCCAGTTGCTAAACAATTCCTTAAAGGAGAACTTGAAGAGGAAGAGTTCCCAACCAAAAAATATGCTGATGATGGGGACCATGACCTTGGAGCTATCCCAACAGAATACTCTGTAGAAGTTGATGGAGATATCTTTGATGTTAAAATTATGCCTACAGGATATTTAAAAATCGAAGAGGATAAAGATGGAAACATTGGACCAATACTTGGTGCACTTACTGCATCCATGCAAGGTATGGTACTTAAAATCAAAGTTAACACTGGAGATAAAGTCCAAAAAGGTACTGTAGTAGCAGTTCTTGAAGCTATGAAAATGGAAAACGATATCTATGCTGAAGAAGAAGGTATTGTTGAACAAATCTTCGTAGAAGAGGGAGATACTGTTAATGCAGGAGACAACTTAATGTTGATTAAACCTTTAGACAAATAAGGGTATATTTACCATTATTTCTTTATTTTTTAAGAGATTTCTATCTCTTTACACATTATTTTACATTAAATAATAAAGAACTATTTTTAAATCAAATCATTGAAAAAAAGAAAATATTACTGTTTTTATAATTATTTGTATAGGATAAAACTATTAGTTAAACTATAAAAAAAGAGGTATTGGCCATTGCCAATACCTAAAAAGAAATAATCATAAGTATTATCTAAAGTTTCTGGAGCCATCCACGGATAAGTTTTAGCCAAATACTTCTTAATATCATCACTGCGAGTAATCACATCTGCCTTATTGGCAAATTTTTGAGATCTGAAATAATCATTCAAATCATCACTGATTTCACGAGATTCCTCATACAAATTCATCAAATGAGCCAGATGGACATTAGGTATTATTTCATGAAGTATGTCTATAGGTATTAAATCAAATGATTGGCAGTAGCAAAATTAAAGATTACATTCAACAATAAGTCATTTGTATTGAGAACAATACGTTTAGGAATGTTGTTTGCTTGCTCTTCAGTGATAACACCATCCTTTAATGTCCTATCAACATCTGTTTCAACAACTATTTTAAAAGACCTATTATATTTGCCCTGTCTTAATCTGATAGCAAATATCACCATGCAAACTACAGACAAAACAGCTAAGGCTAAAGATGATGTAGTTATCATTTCTGATTTAAAAGTGAATTCATTGTAAAACCAAATGATAAGTGCTAAAATGATAGAAATCTTGATATAAACACTAAATTGAATCTCAGAATTTTCATAATTTCACATAATATATAATTACTTTGTTCTATTTAAATTTTTCAAGTAAAAAAATTACTCTCTAATAATAATTACTTTATTCTATTTAAATTTTTCAAGTATAAAAAATTAAAATAATTATTAAAATCTTTAAGATTAATAATTATTCCCTATTATTTTCTAAAAAGTCACGAATCATTGTATTTGCAACATCTCTTATTTCCACTAAAGGAATGTCCTGCTCTACAGAGATTCTACGTAAATCCTCATATTCAGGTCTATGAGAAATAATTTCATCACCAATCAGCCCTATTTTAAAGTTTATTGTGTAAACATGATTGCCTACATTGATGTCTAAAGGAACAAATTGCCTTTCTGCCACTCCTCTATGAGTGTTTTCAGAGATTCTTATTCCCAATGTACCTGTTTCCTTGAATAAAATATTGACAAGATGGTCAACCATTGATGGCTTTGAAATTATCTTTATCAAATGCCCTGGCCTATTTTTCTTCATTGTGATTGGAACCACTGAGACATCTGATGCTCCTTCAATCATCAACAGATCAAATAAGAAACCTAATTCCTCACCAGACATATGGTCTATGTTGGTTTCAATTACACAAACCTTATGCTTTTCATTGGTTTCCTTTGATTTGATAACCCTTAGAATATTAGGGAAATCAAAGTCTTTAGAACCACAGCCGTATGCCACCACTTCAGGAGACATCATTGGAGCAAATTCGAGGAATTCATCGCAGAATTCCATATATAAAGCACAGCCTGTAGGGGTTGCAAGCTCACAATTGACAGGACCTCCAACACATTTAGCTTCGCCTTTTGAGAAATCCCTAAACTCATCATCATCGAGTCCCTTGAGAATATCAATAGTTGCAGGTGCAGGAACTGGAATTCTACCATGGGCAGTTTCTACAACGCCACCACCAACTGCAATAGGAAGGCCAACAACCTTATCCTTATCCATACCTAAATCATAGTATGCATAAATTGAACCTAAAACATCTGCTACAGCATCTGCTGCACCTACTTCATGGAAATGAATCTCTTCCAATGTTTTTCCATGAACTCGTGATTCAGAAATGGCTATTCTCTTAAAAACGGATTTTGCCTTTTCAACCATTTCGTCAGTTAAATTTTCAATATCTGAAAATTTCAATAGGTCAATCTTTTCCATAAAATCTGAATAAGGAATATGATGATTATTTTCGTGTTCCTCATTGATAGTCTTTACACTACAGAAGGTAGCATCAATGCCTGCCTTATTGACTTTGCTTAATGAGACTTCCACCTCACCAAAATCAAATGCAACATCTTCCATAAGATTTTTAACTTTTTCCCCATCAGTTCCCAAATCCACTAGAGCTCCTATGACCATATTCCCAGAAATTCCTGCTGTCTGAGAATCAATAATATAAACCATAAAATTACTTCCTTAAGTTTATCCAAAAACAATTTATTTTTTTAATAATCTCTAAAATAATATTTATAATTACAATTAAATAATATTTGTTATAAAAATATATTTATTAAAATAATTTTTAAATAATTTTTAAATAATTTTTAAGTAACTTTTAAGTAACTTTTAAGTAACCTTTAATAAATTTTAATAAATTTTAATAACTTTTAATAACTTTTAAAAATTTTTGAAATAGTTTTACTAATTAAATTAAATAATTTCAAATTTTAATGGAATAGCGATTTAAAAGAGGAATTAAATTGGCTAAAAAAAATAAAAATATCAAGGAAATAAAAAGCATCAAAAGCAAGTTGGCAAACGGTGAATTGATAAAGAATGAAGATGCTTTATACATCAATAATCCAGATTATTTTTTAACATTCAGTGATTTGGAAGTAAGTGATGGAATTGACATAATAGAAAACATTATGGTATTGTCAGATGACTACATCAGTTTCAATAGGGAAAAGGAAGATGAGACATTGACTGATGTTGAACTAATGGAAATCACTGAAGAATATAAGGAAGAAAAATCCATTGAAGGAGGATATATCTGCCAAAGCTTTGATAAGATAGATTATATAACCAATACTTATGATGATATAACTGTCATTACAGTCATCTCAAATGATCTTGAAATTCAGGATTTCTATAATGAATTGAAAGTTGTCAATAGCTGGAAAGGATTTTCTAATGCAAAACTCAATCTTGGCCAGATTATATTATTAGACCATGCATTCAGTCCAAAATTGCTTATTCAACTTTATAAGATTGCTACAAAACAAAAGGTAAAATTCTTTGAATCATTGCACTTGCCATCACACATAAACAATATTTCAAATAATGAGGATTTCCTTGTAATTGGATCCAATCTTCCAGAAGAAACATTAGACCAAGATTATATAATGGAAATCGGTTTGGACATAACAAATATGGAATATAAAGATGATGAAATCGATTTAGATGAATTTATAGAAAGAATTGAAGATGCTGTCATCATCAGTTGTGAAGATGCATTGGAAAAGATCAATTTGAGTACTGGAATACTTGACTATCTTGTTAGTGAAGGAATTCAAATTGGAGAAATAATTGAAGTTGGAATGAGCCTTTTAGAGAATATGGAACCAACAGACGAACTGAAGGAAAAATTGGAAAAACAGCTCCTTGAATCAATAAGCGATAGAAATATAAATGCTCTCATCATCGGAGCAATCAGAATGGAAGAAGACTTCAAAAAAGGAAGAATCCGTGAAATCAATTTAAATGAGAAATTAGTTCATTTCTATCCTGATGCACTTATTGGGGCAACAATAGCTAATCAGATTGCCGGCACTAAAGGAGTATTGAACTTCAGAAGATACAGTGAAAATAAGCCAGGAATATTATATGGATTAGGACCTATATTATCAAATGCATTTGCAGGTTTAATAGTGGATGCATGACTAAAATACTTGAATAAAAATTAATCATAGAAATTAATCATATTTATTAAAATAATTTAATCAAAAGACAATGAAGAACCCAAGATAGAAAAATAAAAATAAAAATAAAAATTAAAGAAGTGTTGAAATGAAAGAAGAAAACAATGATGATTATTTTGAAAAGCAAAAGCCTTCCACTTTACGTTCAATAGGAGGATTAATAACATTTTCAACAATCCTTCCTTTAAATGTTTATACAACTATTGAGGAATTGGCAAGGGTAACTTGGATTTGGCCTATTATAAATGGACTCGTTGGATTGTTTGCTGCCATAATTGCATACATTTTAACAGCATCTTTCCATTTTGATGCACTTCTAACAGCTACAATAGTCTATGGATCCCTATTGTTGATTAATGGATTCAATCATTTTGATGGGCTGATGGACTTCGGTGATGGGGTGATGGTTCATGGTGACCCTCAGAAAAAATTAAGCATCATGAAAGATCCTATGACTGGGGTTGGAGGAATATCTATAGGATTCATTGTAGGTACAATCACAATTGCAGCATTTTGTTCATTGATTAAATATGCATCTGCTGTTGACATCAATTTGATTTTGCTCATTATCGTAGCGGAAATTGCTGCAAAGATAGGATTGGCAACATGTTGCATATGTTCAAGACCATCAACAGAAGGGATTGGAAAATTCTTCATTGAAAATATGAATTTAACCAATTACCTAACTGGACTCATCATCTGTTTGATTATTGCAGCAGCACTTAGTATAACTACAGCATTCCACATAGACATTATCGGAATTATTGGAGGAGCATTTGGAGGTGCTTTAACTGCATTGATTGCAAAAAAACATCTTAAGATTGCAAATGGAGATGTTCTTGGAACTTCCAATGAATTAGGTAGACTTTTCTCATTGATTGGAATGTTGATAGTGATTTCAGTAAGTTTTCATACTTTAATTTAAATAAATTATTTGAAAAACAATTAGAAAAAATATTGAAAAAATTGTATGAATATTGAAAAAATGTAAAAATATTGAAAATATTTAATAAATATTAGAATTATAAATTTATCATTTAGAAAGAGTGAAAAAATGAATATAAATGTTTTAAGATTAGATCATAGAATTGGAAGAGATACTCGTATTACCACCCATGTATGTTTAACTGCAAGAGCATTTGGAGCAAGCAAAGTATGGTTAGCAGGAGAAGAAGATCATAGTATGATGAAAAGTGTTAGGGACATTGCAGATAGATGGGGCGGAGACTTTGAAATAGAATACAACAATTCATATATGGAAGTCATTATGAACTGGAGAGAAAATGGAGGAAAGATAGTTCATTTGACCATGTATGGTTCCCAAGCTCATGAAGTTGTAGATGAAGTCTGTGAAACAGGTGATGATATCTTAATCATCGTCGGTGGGGCAAAAGTACCTACAAAAGTTTATAAGAATGCTGATTGGAATGTATCTGTAACTACACAACCCCATTCTGAAGTTGCAGCACTTGCTATTTTTCAACATTTATTGATGGAAGGAAAAGAGTTTGATTTGGAATTCGAAAATCCCGTATTTGAAGTTATTCCAACAGCACATGGAAAAACAGTAAATATCCATGATGAAAATAGAAAAACCAACCCAGAATAAATAAAAAAAACTAAATAAAAAAAATAAAAAAATTTAATAAAAAAATAAAAAAAATAAAAAAAAAATTAAATAAAAAAATAAAAAAATTTAATAAAAAAATAAGAAGAATATTTTATTCTTCTTTACACCATTTACACCTAAGAAATAAAATCATCCAAATGTTTTAAAGCTTTCATTTTATCATATTTATCTAATTTTGCCTGATAAAGTGCATCCTTTACAGTAGCTATGGAATGGTCATAAACATCCCTATCAACAGGATATGGAAATCCATCTTTACCACCATGAGTGAATGAATATTTTACAGGGTCTTTCCAACTTGCTGGCTCACCAAATACCAAGTCAGAAATCAAAGCCAAAGCCCTGATCTTTTTAGGACCGATACCTTGAAGCAATATAAGGTCTTCATATTTCTCCGGCTGAATTTCCCATGCATTTTTTAAAACTTCAAATTCCTTATCAGACAAATCCATATCCAAAACTTGATGATGCTCTGGAAGAGTGAGGGTATTTTTCTCTTCAATGTTGAAATCTGTCAAAAGAAGTTGGTTTGAATCCTTTCTTTTAAAATAACTTCTTAAATGATCAGGATTGTCATTGATGAGGTCAACACTAATCTTTTGAGCTTCAACACTATCCTTTGAAGCCATATTTAATGCAGTATTCTCCTTCTTATCACATGAAATTCCATTATGGGGGTCTTCCAAGAAACTGGTTACATTTTCACCCATCCAATGATAACGTCTAGCATATTCAGTTGCTGTGTTCATACCTTGCTGTACAACAGCCCAATTTCCTTTCTCTGTGATGAAGAAATTATGAACATATAAATTATAGCCATCTTGAAGGCAGGAATTATCTACCTTTGCAGATAATTTGCTTGAATGAATCATATCTTCAATATTGGAACTTTTTAGATTGAATATTTCTCCCGCTCTTTCAATCCCTTGAGGGGTCTTACGTGAAGCAGTTCCTTTTCCACCAGAGATATAAATTCCATGCTTTTCAGGATCGATTGATGACTTTAATGCACCGAGTGTAGTAGTGGTTGTACCTGAGGAATGCCAATCAAAACCTATGACACATGAAAATGCTTGGAACCAGTAGGGATTTGATATTCTATTTAAAAATTCATTGGTGCCGTATTCATCTATTACAACTTCAGAGATAGCGCCAGATAGTTCTGTCATTCTATCAAATAACCATCTTGGTGTATGACCTCCATGCAGTGGCAGATTAGTGGTTCCTCTTCGTTGCATTAAATCCCTCTAAAAAAGTGTTAATATATAATTAATATTATCTAAAAAATAGTATATAAAATTAAAAAGAGCATTTGGAAACTAATTAAAAAATAATTGAAAAGATTAGTTAAAAAAATTATTTTAAAAAAGTTTCTAATATTATAAAGACTCTCCATGGGCAATAGCTACAATCCCAGGAATATCTTTAACTTCCAACTCAAAGAAGGCTTCCATACCTTCTTCCTCATAAGCTACACATTTCTTTGAAATGACATTATTTGTCAAAAGGGCAGCTACAGGTGGAGTGACAATAAAAACAGAATTATATTCATTTAAA
>CAJOMK010000010.1 GCA_905235495.1 uncultured Methanobrevibacter sp. | reverse complement strand
GAACGAGTTCTTTGATGATGCTTTAAGAAGGGAATATCTGGAGGAAACAGGTCTTGAGATAGAAATAGATTCCCTATACAATGCAATTCAAAAGAATTACACTGCCTGCAAAACAGGAGAAAACATAAAATCCATTCAACTTATAATGAAAGTAAGTGTAAAAACTGATGAAGTTGTCATAAGTGATGAGCAAACAATGCCATGAAATCATCAATGCTTATCTTATACTCATTTTCTGAACTTGGGTTGATGATGATTTGGTCAAAGCTATCCTGTATAGGGGTTATGGATTTGCATAAGTCTCTCATGAACAATGATCCAACTGTTGTATTCAAGTTTATGTCATGAATCTTCTCTTCATCTGTAAAGATAGGTATGACCTTTATTCCATCTGGCCCCAAAAATGATTTCAAAATTTGACCTCTTTATTTATTTCATTCAATCTATCAAGATTCATGTTTTCAAGGTCTAATGAATCCAGTTCTATTTGAAGAGGAACTAATAGTTCTGATTTTCGAAGTTCATTTTATTAATTTATTTTATTAACTTATTTAGTATTTGCTCTATTTTTGTGTGGAATTTCTAATTTTTAGTAAATTAGATATAATATTATAAAAAATATCTGCAGGTCTGGAAATTTTTTATGGAAAGAATTTTTTATGGATTGGAAATTAATTGGGAATTAAATCTTATGTTTTTGGATAGGTGGCATTAGAATTATTATGATTATACAGTTACTTTTTCATTTAAATTACATATGTTCATTTAGTTATTTGTTTATTTTTTCACATTTTTTATTTTTTGTGTAAATTTTTCAAAGTATTTATATATTGTGTGTTGAATAATATAATATTTGTGACTTATAATTAGGGTATTTAAATTGGATAAATTATTTAATGATTTAATTTAATTTAATTTTACATCATTCATTTTATATAGTTTGCATAGTTTTATTTTGTATAGTTTAATTTTATATAAATTTAATTATAATGCTTTTTTAAGTTTAAATTATTTAGAAGTGATTTTATGTGTTCTGAAGAGATAAAATTTTCTTTTGTTGTTAGTTCTTTTATATGTGAAGAGGATGTAGAAAAAGTATTTTTAAGAATTGCAGATTTAATAAATATCCAATTTGATAAAGATTTAAATCTATATTCCTGTGTTAGTGAAGATATTTATCTATTTAAGGATGTTTCCAATAAGTCTGATTCAAGTATTGAAGAAGAAATCAATTCATTTTTTGAATATTCCTTTGATGAAATTGTGGATGTTCCATTGTATAGATTTTTAGTTTTAAAGAATCAAGATAAGTTTACAGTTTTAGGAAATATTCATAAATTAATTTTTGATTACACATCTGTAAACTATTTATATTCCATATTTAATGAATCAAAATCACTCTCTTTTGAAAATAATATTTCACAATATTATGATTCTCTAAATGAATATTTATCCTCTTCAGATTTTGAAAATGACTCTGATTATTGGAGAAACAATCTTTTAAATATTGGTGAACATATAAAATTCCACAATGTAAAATCAAATAATTATCAAACTATCAAAATCCCTTTTGACGAAAAGATTCTTAATGAAGTTTCAAGTAATCTCAATGTTTCAAAGTTTAATTTCATTGCAGGTGTATTCTCCTTATATTTAACTCGAATTGATGGAACTAAAGGGATTCTCTTAAAAACCCTAATTTCCTCCCATGAAAAAAATATCGGTCCTTTTGATATATCCACTTTATTAAAAATAGATTATCATAAAGATTATTCCTTTATAGATTATTTAAATGAAATAAACTCTGTTTTTTCTGATGCTATTGAGCATACTGCATTTAATATTGAAAAGCTTATTGAAAACGATTTGTCTTTCTATTCAATTTATGATTTTACAGATTTCAATGAGAATATTTTTATTAAAAATGGTGAAGGTTCTGCATTAACTTTAAACATTTATCCAGACTATTTGGAATTAGTTTATAATGCTGATTTGTTTCCATATATTTATATTGGGCATGCTTCTGAGAATCTTGAATCTTTGCTTCGCAATGTTTTATCAGACCCTGATCAAATCATCAGTGAAATAAATATTCTTTCAGATGATGAAATCTCCTTAATTTCTGAATATAGTCAAGGGAAGAAGGTTGATTTTGTTAAAGATAGGTCTCTTAGCTATGATTTCAGGCAACATGCTATGAATCATCCGGATATTATTGCTGTGGATGATGGGGTTAATCAAATAAGTTATGGGGACTTGGAAAAGTTAAGCAATTCCATTGCCTATGATTTAAGCCAAAATTATGGCATTGGGGTAGATAATCCAGTTTGCATAATGCTCCCTCGTAATATTGATTATATAAGTGCAGTATTATCAGTAAATAAAGTCGGGGCTTTTTTCATTCCTCTTGATGCTGCATATCCTGCAAAGCGAATTGAATATATGATTGAGTTAAGTCAGTCAAATGTTGTCGTAACTAATAAGCAGTTTGCAAATTCCTTTGATTTTGGTATTGATGTAATTTATATTGAAGATTTAAAAACTGATTATGATGTCGATGTAGATATTCAAGCTCATGAATATGGTTTAATGGCTCTTATGTTTACTTCTGGAACCACTGGGCTTCCAAAGGGAGTAATGATTTCTAATCATCAAGGTATAGGTATGGTTACTGCTTATGATAGCGTATTTCACTTGAGTCCCGGTGAAGTTGTAGGTATTTTTGTAAGTTTTAGTTTTGTTGCATCCTATAGGCTATACTGCGGATTATGTTTAGGTGGAACTTGTAGGATATTTAATGAAAGAGAACAAAGAGATAGCTTATTATTATTAAAGGAACTTAAAGAAAAGCCTATGAGTGATGTTATTTTGCCTCCGGGTATTGGAGTTCCTATTTTTGAAAATGATGATTTGAAATTAAAATATATGATTTTAGCAGGTGCTAAAGTAAATGAATTATCTAATAAGGATAGCAATACAAAAATTGTTAATTTTTATGGTATGACAGAATCAATCATTTCCATAGCTACCATTTATGATTTGAATAAACTTGGCACTGCTGGTGTCTCTATTGGTAGGCCTGCTGCAAATACATGGATTTATATTTTGGATGAGAATGGAATGCAAGTTCCTATTGGGGTTCCTGGGGAAATATGCATTTCCAGTGATTTTTTAAGCCCAGGTTATTATAATAATCCTGATTTGACAAAGAAATATTTTATTGATAATCCTTATTCTGATTGTGATGATAATAAAAGAATGTATCGGTCAGGAGATATGGGGTTCTATAATTTTGAAGGTCTCATTGAGTTTTTAGGTCGTGAAGATGATCAGTTGTCAGTTAGAGGATTCCGTATAGAATCAGTGGAGATAATTAATCTGATGCATACTTTTGATGAAATTTCTCAAGTTATTTTAGATGTGGATTATGATAATTTGATAGCATATTACACAACAAACAAAGATTTGGATGTTGAAATAATAAAAAATACTCTTAAAGAGGAATTGCCTTATTATATGATTCCTTCCCTTTTTGTTGAATTGGAAAAAATTCCTTTAAATCCTCATGGAAAAATTGATAAGTTTGCATTAAAACAAATATTTAAGGAAAATGCTGAGATAGATATTGAGGATGATGTTCTCAGAACTGTCATTGATTCTTTTAAGGAAGTCTTGCATGTTGAATCTGTTTTGATGGATGATGATTTTGTTGCATTAGGTGGAAATTCCCTATCTGCAATGAAATTGCAAATTTTATTAAAGGATAAATTAGGTGCAAATATATTCTCAAATGAAATACTTAACTTATCCACTCCAGTGAATATTAGCAATAAAATTAAATATGATTTAAATGTTTATTCCAATATAAAAATTAATTATTCATTTGATGATTTGTGTCCATTATCTGAGTCTCAATTAAATGTTTATCTGGATGAAGTGGTTAAGGATATGGGAACTGGATATAATAATCCATTTAAGATCAGTTTAAAAAAATCTTATCCTGTATCTGATATTAAAAGAGCTATTGCTTGTTTAGCTGATGTCTATAAGGTTTTATCTGCACGTGTTACCATTAATGATGAAAATTTATATTTTAGTTTTGATGCGGACCCTGAAATAATGCATGTTTCATCTTATGATGATGTGTCTTTTGTAATCCCATTTGACTTGAATAAGTCATTGGCTCGTTTTTTAATTTTAGATGAAAATGGAGAATCTAATTGTTTATATGTTGATTTCCATCATTTGATTTTTGATGGGTCTTCCTTAAACATAATGATAGATACATTATTAAGCTTGTTAGATGGTCAAAATATTGATTTCGTGGATGATGGGGTTTTAAGGCAAATATCCTTTGAAGAATTTATAAAGGATTCAGATTATATGGAAAATGCAAGGCAATTCTATGATTTAATGTTCTTGGATAAGGATGAAGTTTATGAATTATTGCCTTCAGTAGATGTTGATTCCTCAGATGATTTTGAATATGTGGATACTTTTAAAATAGATAGTAATCTTTTAAATTCATTTTTACGAAGTCATTCCATTACTCATAATCAGTTTTTCGCTAGCGTTTTTGCTTATGCATTGTCCAGGTTTACTGGTTCTTCTAAGGTTTTCTTCAATCTTGTTGAAGATGGTAGGGGGCATGTTGATTTATCTAAGTCTGTAGGAATGTTTGTTAGGACCTTGCCTCTTCTTATTGATTGCAGGAATCAAGACGTTTCATCTTTCTTGGATTATTCTGGGGAATTGGTAAACTCTGTCATGAAATATGATCTCTATCCTTACCGTCTATTGGCTAATCGCTATAATTTGAAATCAGATATTCTTTTCCAATATTCCCATGACCTTTTTGAAGATTTAATAAGCAATGAGGAATCTGATTATAAGGTTGAAGACTTAAAGCAAGAGCCAATGGGAGATTTGTCATTCTATATTTTCAATAGTGAAGATGGAAAATTGGCAATCAGGATTTTATATTCTGAAAAGTTCTCGCTTAAGTTTATTGAAGATTTTGCAGAGTCATATAAACTGATTTTAAGGGAGATGATGGATGCAAATCTATTATCAGAGATTAATTTTACTTCAAAACATGATTTGAATCTCTTAGACAGTTATAATCAGACTGAAAATGATTTAGAATTCAATGATATTTTAGATGCATTCAATGATAATCTTGCTAAATATCCTGATAATCCTCTTGTCTCCTATAATGATGTGGTTTATAGCTATGGGGAATCCGCATTCCTTGCTAGTAAAATAGCTGAATCCTTAAGGGGCATGGGTGTCAAATCACAGGATAATGTTGCTTTCCTTGTTGAAAGGTCTGAGCTTTATATCTTAAGTGCTTTAGCTATCATGTCAATTGGAGCTGTTTATGTTCCAATCGATGATGCACATCCAGATGAAAGCATAAGATTCATGCTGGAAGACTCCAATGCTAAGGTTCTAATTGTCAGTGAATCCACTTATGAACGTGCCAAAAAATTATGGAAGGAATCTATCATATTAAACATTTCAGGGATTGTAAAGGAAGATTCTGGAATATTGTCTGCTTTAGATGTCTTATATGGGGATTTGGCTTGTATATTATATACCAGCGGAACTACTGGAGTTCCTAAAGGTGTTAAGATAACAAGGGATGGAATTACCAGTTATGTTGATTTCTATGTCAATGAATATGATATGAAGAACGATTCGGTATTTGGACTCTTTGCTTCCATTGGTTTTGATGTAGGTGCTATAAGGGGTATTTGTGCACCATTATATGGGGGGTCCTGTTTGGATATTGTTCCAATGGACATTAGATTGGATATAAATAAGATTAATAGGCATTTCATTGATCATGATGTAACACATACCACTCTTCCGACTCAAATTGCAAGGATGTTTATTGAAGAGGTTGAAGAGACCTCATTGAAGGTTTTAATCACTGGTGGTGAAAAGCTTGGAGAAATCAACGAATCACCTAATTATTTATTTATAGATTCCTATGGTCCTACAGAATCTTGTGTAGCAGTTTGTGCAATTGAAGAAAAGGATAAGATGGATCCATCATCTATAGGCCATCTATTTACAAATATAAAAGCGTATATATTGGATGAAGAAGCTAGGAGAGTTCCTATTGGTGCTGTAGGTGAATTATGCATTGCAGGCAGTCAAGTGGCTAATGGTTATTTAAATCGCCAAAAGGAAACAGAGGAATCATTTGTGAAAAACCCGTTTGAAGAGGATGAAAAATACAATCTGATGTATCGCACTGGGGATTTGGTAAGGGTATTGCCTGATGGAACATTTGGTATTGTCGGCCGTCGTGATGGACAGGTAAAGGTTAGAGGTAATCGTGTTGAGCTTTCTGAAGTTGAATCAACAATTAGAAACATTGATTATGTGGAAAAGGTCACTGTTCAAACAATAAGAAACGGCACTAATAATGAGTTGGTAGCTTATGTTGTAACATCTAGGAAGATAAATAATCTTAAGGAGAATATCTGCAGATATGTTGCAGATAATAAGCCGGATTATATGGTTCCTTCATTTGTAATGGAGTTGGATAAGATTCCCCTTACTATTAATGGTAAAGTGGATAAAAGGGCTTTGCCTGAAATAGGTAGGGCTAGTTTGCATGGGGAATATATTGCTCCAAGAAATGAAAATGAAATGGTCATTGTGGAAGCTTTTGAAAAAGTCTTTGATAAGGAAAAGATAGGGATAAATGATGATTTCCTTTCTTTAGGTGGGGATTCCTTAATTGGTATTAAGCTATTGTCCTATCTTGAAGATTATGACATTACAATGGCGGATATTTTAAGTTTACGTACTCCTGCAGCTATTGCAAATACCTTAAATGACATTTCATTGGATTTGGATATTTATACAGTGGATGGTGGCTGTCCTTTAAATGAAGCTCAAGTTAGTCTCTTTACAGGAATTCTCTTTGACAATAATTCTGATTTCTTCCATATTCCAATTTATATGTCTATTTCTAAAAAATATAGTCTAAAAGATATATTCGATGCATTGGATAAAATCTTTAAAGTGCATCCAATTTTAGGCATGCATATAAGCAAAGATTATGAATCAAATGGAGATAAAGGTTTCATTGAGTCAATTCAAGAGAATATCGATTTATTGCAGGAGTTGGGAAAGACCTATGAAGACCGTTCTCTTGTGGATTTGCTCAGCGCGAATAGATGGAATGTCAAAAGGATTTACACAATGTTCCGCAGTCTATTGAAATTGTTTAAAGGGGAATATCCAATTTTAGTAAAAGGGGATATACCCCCTATTTCTGTTGAGACCAACTTTAATGATGATGCCTTTAAGGAATTCATGTTCTTAAGCATGGACATGCATAAGAATTTAGCCATGTTTAGGATATTTGAATTAGATGATTCCTATTTATTGCTGGCTAAATGTCATCACATGATATTTGATGCGATATCTGGAAATGTATTTAAGCGTGACCTTCAGCTTCTCCTTGATGGAGCTAAACTTGATGTTGATGATTCATTTTTAAGGACATCTGCTTTCCAAAGACAAATTAAGGGTACAGATAAGTTTAAGGAAGCAACTGAGTTCTTTGATTCCATGTTTAAGGATATTGGTGAAGCAAAGGAACTTGTTGGAGACAATCAAGATAAGGGATTCAGTTTATTAACATCCGATTTGGAATTTGATTATGGAGCATTCAAATCATTCTTGGCTGATGCAGAAATCGGTGAAAATCTATTGTTCATTGATGTTTTTGCATATGCATTGTCCCAATTTATTGATGGCGATAAAGTCTTATTCTCACTGATTGACAATGGAAGGGGTAGATTTAATGATTACGATTCCATTGGATTGTATGCAAATGTTGTTACATTACTGATTGATTGTAAGAATCAGAGCATAGGTTCATTTGTGGATCATTCTAGGGATGTTTTCTATGGTGCAACAAAATATAATTTTTATCCTATACTGTCACTATATAAGAAATATGGCCTTGATTCACCTTCTATCATATTCCAGTATGTCCCTGAGTGGATCAATTATGATGGATTTAATGAACAGGATGATGAAGGTTTATCTTCAGAGTTTGTAGAGGATGTTCTTAGTGATATCATAGAAAATATAGAAGAGTTGCCTATTGACTTTGTTGTCCAGATTTTCCAAAAAGGTGAAACTTATAGCATAATGATTGCTAATTCAAATAAGTTTTCTAAGGCAATGATTGAAGATTTCAGGGTTACTTTCGAATCAATTTTATCAAATATTATTCATATGGGTGTAGAATCTGATTTAAGCAGTATTCTAAAGGATAAAAACTTATAATTTTAGAGTCATGCCAAATATTTAATAAAATATTTTATGTCTTAATTCTAAATTAATTAATTAAGTAATAAACTAATAAAGTAATTTAGTAATTAAGTATTTTAACTAATGTTATAATTTATTTTCACAATCAAATATTTTATTAATGTTTTTTTAAAGTTCAGAAAGGGGAATTATATGAGCGCAATAATTGAATTTAAAAATGTTGATAAGGTTTATCAATCTGGGGAACAGATTTTAAAGGCTATGGATGATGTTAATTTCACAATTGAAGAAGGAGAACTTGTAGTTATCCTTGGTCCTTCTGGTGCAGGTAAGTCAACACTGTTGAACCTTTTAGGAGGGCTTGATTCTGTAAGTTCTGGTGAAATTATAGTCAATGGCAACCATATTGAATCATTTAATGATAACAAGTTGACAGAATATCTGGCTAAAAATGTTGGATTTATCTTTCAATTCTATAATCTAATCCCTAACTTAACAGATATTGAAAACATTGAACTGATGAACGATGTTGTAGATGTAAAGATAGATGGTTTGGAAGTCTTGGATGCAGTTGGACTTAAGGATTGGGCAAACCATTTCCCAGCACAAATGTCTGGAGGACAACAGCAAAGAGTGTCAATTGCAAGGGCAATTGCAAAACAGCCTGCAGTTCTCTTATGTGACGAGCCTACAGGGGCTCTTGACTCAAACACAGGTGTCCTTATCTTGAGCACTCTCCAGAATTTAAGCAGAAACCATAAATCCACAGTTGTTATCGTAACCCACAATGCATTGTTGGTAAAAGTAGCTGATAAGGTAATTAGAATTAAAAACGGACAAAGTTGAAAGCATAGAAATAAATGATTCTCCTATAGATATTGCGGATATAGATTGGTGATTTTTATTGTCTTAAACTCTTTATTTGTGATGATGATTTCTCTCATATTTTGGAGTGGTGATTAAATGCTGTATAAGAAGATGCTAAGAGATATTTCAAATTATAAGATTCAATTCATTTCCATATTCCTAATGGCATTTTTAGCGGTATTCATATTTTCAGGTGTCAGTTCAGAAGCAATTTCCCTTGAAGAAAACATTAATGACTATTACCAAGACACCCATTTAGCTGACGGTTGGATTTTTGCAACAAATGCCGATGATGATTTTGAGGATTCTGTATATGAATTAAGTCCAACAGCAGATACTGAAAGGCAACTGGTTTTAAGTTCGATTGCAGACTTCAATACCAATCCAGAAATCAAGCTCCATTTCATTGAAGAGAATAAAATGTCAAAATTCTATTTGATGGAAGGTGAGGAATTCGATTTGAATGATGAAGATGGAGTATGGTTGGATAAAAGCTTTGCAGACAATAAGTCTCTGAAAGTGGGAGACAATATCACATTTAAATTCAACGGCATGGAAATTGAAAAGGAAATCAGAGGATTGGTTTATTCTCCAGAATATGTTTATAGCCTTCCATACTATGCAGTGAAACCAGAGCATGAGGATTATGGTTTTGCTTATCTTTCATATAAGGCATTTCCAATGCCTAATGTTCCATATAATGTTTTAAATGTAAAATTCGGTGGAGATTCCGAAGAGTATGGTGATTTATTAAAGGATAACTTAGGTGATGATTATAATTCATTCTTAGCAAGGGAAGACCATTCAAGCATAACTGCCTATGACAATATGATTGCACAATTAAAGATGATAGCAAATGCTCTTCCAATAGTCTTTATTTTCATTTCAATGCTGATGCTTGTCACATCAATGAAAAGGATCATCACACATCAAAGAACTCAAATAGGTATTCTTAAAGCAAATGGATTCAAGAACCGCGCTATAATGTTACATTACATATCTTATACATTATTGGTTTTAGTTGGATCTGCATTAGGTTTGATTTTAGGTCCGATTCTCATACATAAGATTGCTTATCCTCCATTGGCTAAGCTATTTGTAATGCCTTACTTCAATCCTGTTGGAGGCATGAGATTTTTCTATGTAGTAATATTCATGTTTCTTTTATCAGTCATTGTATCATATTTCTCAATCAGAAACATTGTTAATGAGGACCCTTCAACCATCATAAGACCAAAGGCTCCTAAGGCAACAACTTCCTCTTTTGTTGAAAAATTAGGATTCTGGAAACATATGTCTTTTAATTTCCGTTGGAACTATAGAGATGCAAAAAGACATAATTTCCGGGCAATTACAACTATTGTGGGAGTATTGGCTTGTACTGTTCTTTTAATATATGCATTTGGTTTGTATGATGGAATGTCAGATTCAGAACATTGGGAATTTGACAAGATCAATCATTTTGAGAATAAGTTGGTGGTTGATGTTGATGCTAATGCATCTCAGGTCAATCATGTAGCGGATATTGTTGATGGAGATAAGATAATGGAGTCTGCCATTGAGATTGAATCGGATTCCAATAAAAAAACGGCTTCCTTACTTGTCTTGAATGGCACTGATTTAATCACTCCAACTGATATACATCAAAATAAGATAAAGATTAAGGATGATGAAGTTGCAATTACACAAAAGATGGCTGATCTCTTGGGAGTTGGTGTTGGAGGCACTGTCAAATTCCATATTATGGACTCTGACAAATGGGTTGATGTAAAGATTGATAAGATTTATGGACACCCATCCACTCAAGGATTTATCATGTCCCCTAAAAAGTTAGATGATTTAGGTCTGAATTATACTACAACAAGCATAATCACTAAAAAGGATGTGCGTAGAGAGTATGATGGCATAAAGTCAATAATTTCTCGTGAAGAAATGGTGGAAAGCTTGCATGAACGTAACAAGTCACTTTGGATGATGATTTATGCTCTGATGCTGTTTGCGGGCCTATTGGCGATAATAGTTCTTTATAATTTAGGATTGCTGAGCTTTTTGGAAATGGAGCGTGATATCGGAACCCTTAAGGTTTTAGGTTTCAAGACACGTACATTGACAAAATTGTTATTGACACAAAGTTTGGTCTTCATAATTATTGGTGGTTTGATAGGAATTCCTTTAGGATATGAGGTTTTAGATATGGTTTGGAAATCCTCAAGTGAAAAATCATTTATCCTGCCTTCAATATCCTTGATGAATCTATGTTCTACATTTTTAATTATATTGGCAGTGTCAATTATCATAAACCTATATTTCTCACGCAAGATCAAAAATTTGGATATGGTCGATGCACTTAAGATTTTGGAATAATTTTTATTCCAATTTTTTCTTTTTTTCTTTTTTTTTATTTATTTTTAGTTAAATTACTATTTTTAAATGTTGATTAAACAGATTCTTCACTGCTTCGTTGAATATTTTTTTTTTAAAAATAAATTAAACATAATATAATTTAGAAATCTATTATATAGATAAGTATAATATAATGTTGCGATAGGATTATCGTAATATATGAGGTGAAGTTTTGTACATTGAAAATAGAATTTATTCCAAAGAGTATTCTGTGGTTAAATTAGATATGCTACAAGAACCAATGGACCATTATAGTGGTCTTCATATGATGAGGCTGAGAAAAACTTAGTGCATGGGTTTTGTTAGGTGATTGCCAAGATCGATATTGTCTACCCTAATAGAATCTGTGCTACTGAAGAACTTAATGAGCTTTTTGTTAAAGTAGGGGGTGTATTAAGAGGTTGGGAATATGATAGGAAATTCTTCAAATCAATTAAAAGATTGACAAAATCTGTTTTTGAAAAATTCATAAAACAGATCAGGAAGATTTTTGAAAATCCATATGTCGGCAATAACATGGCTTATAATCGTAAAGGCCAACTTGAGCTTTATGTTGCTGATACATTCAGATTGTATTATTCATATATCGAAAAAGATGATAAAATTGTTTTTCTCGAGTTTTTCTCGTAAAAAACATCAATAATCAAACTTTCTTAAGTTTGATTTAATCTTTTTATTTTTCTTATCTTTCAGTTTCAGATGTTTTTTAATGAACATTTTTTATATTTTTGACTATTTTAACAAATCATTTTAAGTTTATCTTATAAATACTAAATATGTGTTCTTTATTTTTTTCTTAAAGCATTATTTTCAATTATTTTTCAATTTAAGGTCGTAACTAAGCACTTATATTCGAAAATCTTTATATGCACTCTTTTACAAAATAATAATGTCGAGGGTAAAATATGATTCTAGTTGGATTCAAAACTTTGTATTCAAAACTTTGTAGAATGATATGTTATCCTTAAACCCTGCATACTTGGATTACATAACTCCAACGCTGCAACCTTTGTAGAATGATATGTTATCCTTAAACAAATTTAAGGAAGATGAAATGAATAAAATAGCATTAATTTCAATTTCTTTATTATTTTTAGTAATTAGTATCGGTTGCACTGCTGCAGCAGATTGGAATGGGAATGATGCGCCACTAGGTGGAGGCCTCGGTGGCGGTGGGGATGATGGTGCTTGTCCTTTAAACAATGTTGTTAATGATTCTGATGATAGTGACCATCCTTGGGCTGTTTCTTCTAACGGACCTAATATATTTACATCTGATTTACTTGCTTTACCAGCTTTACCTGCTGCACTCACTCTTGGTGGTTGCAGTAGCGGTCTTGGTGGTGATTATTTTGTATGTGAATATCATAACAGTTTAGATATTTTATCTAAACATTTTCTTTTTCTTTTTTTAATTTTGTATGGTTTAATGTATTTTTTATTTTTTTAATTAAGTATTCTATTCATTATTTTTTTAATTAAAGTCTAAAAGTAAGCACTTACATTCAAAAATCTTTACATATAACTTCTTACAAACTAATAATGTCAAGAATAAAATATGATTCTATAATTGAATATAAAAATAGTACTATAATATATTAGCAGAATGATATTTCATTCTTGAATAAAATTTATGGAGGATAAAAATGAATAAAATCATATTAATCTCTATTACTTTATTATTTTTAGTAATTGGTATCGGCTGCGCTGCTGCAGCAGATTTGGATGTACATGATGAGCCATTAGCTCTTGAGAATGTTGTAAAAGGTGATCCAGCTCTTGAGAGTCTTGTAAAGGGTGATCCAGCTCTTGAGAGTGTTGTAAAGGGTGATCCAGCTCTTGAGAGTGTTGTAAAAGGTGATCCAGCTCTTGAGATGTAATCTTGAATCTAGAGTTCACCAATATTATCCTGATATTTGGTAGGGCTGTTGATTCACCTAATATATTCGCATCTCTGCACTTACTTTTGGTGGCGGAGGTTACAGTCTTGGCGGTTGTGGAGACCAAAATTTCTTCTAAGTCGATCACTTGCTAGCCAATTATTTTTGTATGTGAATATCATAACAGTTTAGATATTTTATCTAAACATTTTCTTTTTCTTTTTTTAATTTTTTTATTACTTTTCTAGTTTTTTCTAGTTTTTTTGATTAATTAGAAATGTTGATTTTTTTAAAAGTTTTTTTAAATAATATTTCATCTTTTCAATTTATAGTTATTTTTAATAATATTATAAGTATAACTCATTATTTCAGAAAATAAATAATATTATTCATTATTTTTTCATTCTAACTATTTTTATTCATTTTTTTTAAATTTTAATATGCAAGCAATTACCTGCCTTCGAAAAACTTTATATATGAGCTTGAATAAATAATAGTTTGAGAATGATTAACTTCATTCTCAAGTCACAAAATTTTATTTTCAAAGTTTTCCTCATGAAGTTTGATATACAGGAAAAACAAAAAAAAACATAATTGTTTTTCTTGTATATTAATCTCCAAACAAAATTTTTCTATTTTTGACTATTTTTGTTAAAAATAACTATATTTTGTTATTTTTTATTATATCTCATTATTTTTTATTTATATTAAATTTAAAGATGTAAGCAAATACTTACATTCGAAAACCTTTATATGTGGCGTTGAAGAAATATTAAATTAATAATGGATTGTTCATTTTCCAATCAAAGGGAAAAGTGAATAAAATAATTCCTAAACTTATATTTATATTCTAAAAGTATAGTTAAAGTGGGTGTAGGGAAAAAGAATTTCGATCTTCTTTTTCCCTAACTTTCAACTTTCATATGCTTTTATTATTATCTCCATATAATCAAGTTTAAAAATAAATCCTATTTAACAAACATAACTCATATATTTAACTTCAACCAAAAATAAAATTAACTTAAGGTTTAATTAATCAAGTTTATTGAGCTATTCCTAATTGATTTATTTTTTATTTTATTCAATTAGATTCATTCCCTTTAGATTTTTTAAATTAATTAGGATTAGTTCTTTAATTCATTTTACTTTTTTTTTATAACTTTTTTAAAATTTCTCTGTTTTTATTGAAGATTATTGTTATTTTTTTTTAGATTATTTTAGAATTTTTACTCTGATTATTACAAAAGTTTTTATAGTTTAAAACTAAATTAATATTATAGGAACTAATACTAATAAACTCAAACCTAAACTAATACATATCACCCCCTTTACATATGTTTTTTTTTAAAATTAGGATTAGTTCTTATTTTATAAACTTTTTTTTATCTTTTCAATCTTTTGATGATCATTTTTACTATTAATTTAAAAAGCTTTTTTTTTCTACTTCTTTTTTTTTTTTTTTAATGTTTTTCATTGATAATTAGTAATTTTAATCTCTTTTTCTCTTTTTAATTGTTTTTCATAGATAATTAGTAATTTTAATCCTTCTTGCTGTTTAATTCATTTTTATTTTTATTTGACTGTTTTTTCTAAAATTTTTAAAATAAGTTTTTTTATTAAATGATTATTCGCCATCATCTTCATCTTCAATTGAATCATAGAATGGCTGTTTTATGCATCTCCATACTGAAATGTCTTCGTTTTCATCATAGAACTTTTCAAACTCGCTTCCAGGTGCAATCAAAACATTGAAATCAGTCTGTTCTTCATTAGGATTGCCAGTATATAAAATCTTTTGGCCATGATTGATGAGAATGCATCTCCATAACCCTTTATTATTTTAGCAAGGTCTCTTGTATTCATAAGGACATGGTCTTTCTTGAGCTTGATTTCCTTCATTATATCTTTGCGAGTGAATGCAACAACGGCCCTTGAACCGTCATTCAAGTTAAGTGAGATTAGATTGAACCCAAGTGGAGGTATTGGCTTGATTACATCTACAACCCTTTGGTTTTCAATATCAAAG
>CAJOMK010000009.1 GCA_905235495.1 uncultured Methanobrevibacter sp. | reverse complement strand
AACTGCTATCAATGTAACTGAAGATGGAAGAATCGGTCAATACTTCTACTGGAACTTATACGATGCACAAGGTAGACCATTAGTTGGAAAACCTGTATCTATCGGATTCAATGCAAACATATATAACAGGACCACTGATGAAAACGGTCAAGCTAGATTGCAAATCAACCTCCAAAACTCTGGACCTTACACATTTGCAATCACCTTCTTAGGGGATGACAACTATGAAGGATCCTTTGAAGTGGTCAAGATTGATGTCAACAAGCAAAAAGCTAATTTAACCGCTTCAGGTGCAACCTATAAGGCAAGTGCAGCTACCAAGACTTTAAGTGCAACCTATAAGACCAAAGCAGGTAACCGATTGTTGGAAGAACAGTCAAGTTCACTGTTAACGGGAAGACATATTCTGCTAAGACTAATTCTAAAGGTATGGCTAAAGTCAACGTAAGCTTAACCAAAGCTGGTTCTTACACTGTAACTGTAACTGCTCCTGCTACAAATACCTATGCTGAAACTACTAAAAAAGTTACCTTGAAACTCACTTAGGTAGAAAAAGGATAAACACAATTTAGGAAATTATGAAAATTGATAGTTTTTAAAACTATTGATTTTCTTCTTTTATTTTTTTCAAAACTTTTGATTAAAACTCTTTTTATTAAAAAACTATTTTTTAAAACGGGTTTTCATTATTTAAGAACCAATTTCTTAAGTTAGAAATAGATTTTTTATTTATTTCATTATTTAAATGCTATTTTTTCAATTTCATAATCAAAATTTATTCACGAAATCAAGTCAATTTTCTAATTTTTTTAACAGAAATAATTTTTTAAAATATGAAATAAAGTCAATTTTCTAATAAAACTAAAAAAAATAACGATATAAAATCAATATTAAAATAAAATAATACTTTTCATAGGCTCTGTCTATAAATATTTAAATACAATTTATTTCATATATTACTTTATGGTTACTTATATTGAACATCCTTTAATTAGGCCGAATTCAGCGGAAGCTAGAATATATCAGCAAGTATTGGCTGCAGATGTATTAAAAAATGGAAACACCATGATTGTTGCTCCAACAGCTTTAGGTAAGACAATCATAGCAATACTCGTAGCTGCAGATAGGCTTCAAAAATTTAAAGGATTAAAAATTCTTATTTTAGCTCCAAGTAAACCATTAACCATACAGCATGAAGAAAACTTTAAGCACTTTCTGAATGTTCCTTGCACCTCCATTACCGGGGCTGTAAAGACAGATGAAAGGGAAAAGCGTTGGAGAGAGTCACAGGTTATCTGTGCAACACCACAAACCGTAGAGTCTGACTTGTTGAATGAAAGATACAGTTTAGACGATGTGTCCTTGGTTGTTTTTGATGAGTGTCACCACGCTGTAGGATCATATTCCTATGTTTATCTTGCATCAAGATATGTAAAGGAATGTCAAAACCATCTTATTTTAGGTCTTACCGCTTCTCCAGGACATGACAAGAACAAAATCAAGGAAGTTTGCGAAAACCTGTTCATTCAAGACATTACCATCAAGACTGAAGATGACCCTGATGTAAAGCCATATTTCAACCCAATCAATATAGATTGGATTAAGGTGGAAATGGGTCCAAGGCTTGAAAAAATCAGAGATTTGATCAATAAAGCCTTGAAGGTCAGGTTGAAAGGATTGAAGGATTTAGGCATAATCAACACAGTATCTGTAAACAAAAGGGATATCCTAAAGGCAAGGTCAAGGGTTCAAAGGAAAATAGGGCAGTCAGTAAATCCTCCTAAGGAATGTTTCCAGGCAATATCAATTCTATCGGCTGTAATCAACTTGCAGCATGCATTGGGACTCTTGGAAAGTCAGGGAGTTGCTCCATTCAACGATTATGTAGGTAGGCTCAGGAAGAAAACAACTCGTGCTGCAAAAAACATTTTGTTTGATCCTAATTTCTCAAAGGCAGTTTATCTCGCTAAAGAGGCAGAGGAATATGGTCTTGAGCATCCAAAGATGAAAAACCTCATAGAACTCCTTAAGATTGAACTTGGTATGGATGGTCAGACAAGATTGAAATCCCTTAGGGAAGAGGGAAAAAATGAAGACAGTCCAAAAATCATAGTCTTCACACAATTTAGAGACACCTTGGACATGATTCACGAAAGATGTGAAAAAGAGGGAATCAAGAGCGTAAGGTTCTATGGCCAAGGAACAAGTGACGGCAAGAAAGGATTGACCCAAAAAGAGCAGAAAAATATTATCAAATCATTCAAAACAGGAAACTATGATGTTTTAATCTCAACAAGCGTTGCAGAAGAGGGTATTGACATCCCTGCAGTTGATTTAGTAATCCTATACGAACCTGTTCCATCTGAAATCCGTATGATTCAAAGAAGAGGAAGGACCGGACGTAAATCTTCAGGTAGAATGAAGGTATTGATTACCAAAAAGACAATTGATGAAGGATATTACTGGACCAGTGTGAGAAGGGAGTCCAGAATGAAATCACAGATCGCAACACAAAAGGCAATTGAAGAGCTTAAGCTTAACGCTGCAGAAAAGATTGAGGTAGAGCGTAACGTTAAGGTTATTGGAAAGAGAGAACCTTCAATTGTAGAGGATCCAGTGGATAATGATATGGAAGATGCTCTTGAGGAAGAAACCAACGATGAAGACATTGAGGAAATTAATCTAGAGAATGAAAATGAAAGCAAGCTGGAAGAAATCAGGCAGCAAGAAGAAAAAGAAAAACAATCTTTAGAAGACTCCATTTATGAAGAGCTTGCTAAGAATCCTCAAAATCAGCAATTGGTGGTTTATGTTGATTCAAGGGAAGGAAACTCCAAAGTCATCAGAGCATTGGACACCATTGGTGTTAAAGTCAAGGTAAATGCCATGTCTGTTGCAGATTATCAAGTCAGTGAAGAGGTCGCTATTGAAAGAAAGACTGCAAAGGACTTTGTTGATTCAATAGTGGATAAGAGACTCTTCAAACAGGCAAGAATGATGATGGAAGAGTTCAAAAAGCCAATTATGATCCTTGAAGGAGATGATTTTTATTCAGGATTCATCAATCCAAACGCAATCAGAGGTGCAATGACTTCAATCGCACTTGATTATGGCATAAGCATCATTCCAACAAGAACTGCTGAAGACACCGCTGCAATGATTAAAAGAATTGCAATCAGAGAGCAGAAAGGTGAAAAACGCAGTATTCAAATCAGAACAGAAAGGAAACCTCAAAACCTTTGGGAACAGCAATTGTTCATAATCGAATCATTGCCAGGAATAGGGCCTGTTCATGCAAAGAGACTCTTGGAACACTTCGGTACTGTCAGGAAAGTTCTTGAAGCAGATGAAAAGAAACTTCAGGAAGTTGAAGGAATAGGTAAAAAGACTGCAAAGAACATTCGTGAAGTTATCGACGGCAAATATCTCTACTTCAAAAAAGATGATAATCAAAAGAGACTTAAATAATTTTTATTTTACCTTTTTTTAACATTTTTTCACTTTTAACTTTTTTTTTTAATTTTTAACATTTTTTAATTTTTTCATTTCTTTACTTTTCACTTTTTTAAAAAATTATTATATTTCTTTTTTCACTTTTTAAAAAAATTATTATATATTATAAAAGCTAAAAATAACTATTAGTTCCAAATTAATTTTTTTATATTGATTCAATTACTTTTCAATTATACAAATTTCATTTAGATGGTGATTATTTGAAGGTTTTAATGGATGAAAGAGGAAAGAAATACCTAATTAAGGAAGACAGAGAATTCCAGACTGATTTAGGTATCATAAAAAAAGAGCAAATGGAAAGAGCTACTATTGGTGATACAATAATCACTCATTTAAATAAGGAGTTTAAGGTTATCAAGCCAACTGTAAATGATTTCATTGATTTGATGGACAGACGTTGTTCCATTCTCATTCAAAAGGATATTGGCACAGTTCTTGCCCGTACTGGATTAGGTTCAGGAGACAGAGTAGTGGATGCAGGTACTGGTGCTGGAGCAATTGCTTTGAACTTCGGAAATGTTGTTGGAGAAAAGGGTAAGGTATTCACTTATGAAATTAGGGAAGACTTTGCAGAAGTTGCTCAAAAGAACATTGAGGATTTTGGAATCAAGAACATCGTAGTCAAAAACCAAAACATGAAGGATGGAATCGATGAAGAAGAGATTGATTTGATTTTCCTCGATCTTCCAAAGCCATTTGAAATATTTGAAGATGTCAAAAAGGCATTAAGACTTGGAGGATGGCTTGCGGTTTATGCTCCATATATTGACCAAGCTGAAATAGCATATAGAGTCGCTAAGAAATTAGGTTTCAGAGATCTCACCATTCTTGAAACATTAGAACGTGAAATGGAAATAAGACATCAAGGAACCAGACCAAAAACAAGAATGGTTGGTCATAGCGGTTATTTGGTTTTTGCTAGAAAACTTTAAACAAGCTTTTGGCCTTCGGCCAAAACCTTGACCAAAATTTTTTTATTTAATTTTTATAACTTAAATTTTTAAGAATAATAATAGTTATTTTTTATAACAATTGTAATGTTTAGTGGTATAATGTTTGATGTAAACGAACTAAAAGATAAGGTATTGAATAATTACAAAGTCACTAAAAAAGATGCAATGAATTTGATTGATGTTCCTTTAGATGATTTGACAAATGCAGCAAATGAAATAAGGAAGTCATTTTGCGGTAATTCATTCGATGCATGTATGTTAATCAATGTAAAAAGTGGAAGATGTGGTGAAAACTGCAAGTTCTGTGCTCAATCAAATCATTATGATACAGATATAGAAATCTATCCTCTCCTATCCAAGGATGAATTGAAGGAAAGGTCATTGGCCATTTACAATTCAGGATTCAAGAGAATATCCTATGTTGCTTCAGGCAGAAAAATAACCAAAAAGGACTTTGAAACCATATCTAGTCTAATTGAAGAGCTAAAGAAAGAAAAGAAGGACATTAAAATCTGTGTTTCATTAGGGCTGATGACAAATGATCAAATTGCAGAACTTAAAGATGCAGGTGTGGATAGGATTCACAATAATCTTGAAAGCTCAAGGAATTACTTCAAGGAAATCTGCACCACCCACTCTTATGATGAAAAGTTTGACACTGTAGAAATGATTCACAATGAAAACATCATGATCTGCAGTGGGGGCATATTCGGAATGGGTGAAAGCTTTGAAGATAGAATTGATTTGGCATTGCAGTTAAGAGAGTTCAATGTTAAGTCAATACCAATCAATGTATTGAATCCAATCAAAGGAACTCCTGTTGAAAACAATGAAATTTTATCTAATGATGAAACCTGCAGAATAATTGCAATATTCAGATTCATCAATCCTGATGCATATATTCGTATGGCTGGAGGAAGAGCGCTTTTAGGAGACAATGGAAGAAAGGCATTCCAGTCAGGTGCAAATGCAGGAATCTTGGGAAATATGCTTACAACTCAAGGGTTAGAGATGGATGATGACTTGAAGCTATTGGATGAATTAGGTTTTGAAATAGTTTATAATCTTAAATAGTGATATTTTTTGAATTGTTTATAATATCAAATAGTTAAATTTATTCTTTATCAATCAGGTGTAATGATGTCAAAAGGAATTTTCGTTGTAGGAACAGGTACAGATATTGGAAAGACATATGTAACTGGATTGTTGCTCAAATACGTTAGAGAAATGGGATATGGCGCTACTTATTTCAAGGCAGCTTTAAGTGGAGCTATAAAGGATAAAAACGGTTCTTTGATTCCTAGAGATGCTGTAGAAGTATTATCCGTGGCTGGCTTAGAAGAAGATACAGACTTTTTAGTTCCATACATCTATGAAACTGAAGTTTCACCTCACCTTGCAAGTCAGATTGAAGGAAATCCTGTAAATCTAAAAACTGTTAAGGAAGCTTATGAAAAAGTGTCCAGAAAATATGATTATATCGTAATGGAAGGAAGTGGAGGTATAGTTTGTCCTATACGTTACGAAGGAAAAGATGATGAAAACAACATCATGTTGGAGGACATAATAAAATATCTTGACCTTGATGTCATACTCATTGCTGATGCTGGACTTGGAACCATCAACTCAATTGTCACCACAGTTGAATATCTGAAAAACAGAAATATTCATGTGTGTGGTATCATCATGAACAACTACAAGGATGAACTTATGGAAAATGACAACATCAAAATGGTTGAAGATCTTTGTGATGTTCCAGTAATAGCAAAAGTTTATCAAAATGATAAAAATTTACTGCCTGATGTAGATGTGGATGAATTGATTTCATATTTCAAATAATATTATTCATTATATTGAAGATAGCTATAATTATTTTATAGTTTATCTTAATTTCTTTTTTTATTTTATATTTTATATTAATTAAACTTACACTTGTTTCTTAGACGAAAAGTTTCATCAAATTTTTTAAGAAATTTCTATTTTTTTTATGATTTTTGAAAAATTTTAGATTTGATTTTTTCTAAAAGATATTTTTTCATTTTGAAATTAATACTTAACTAAGTGTAAAAAATTTATAATATACATTGGAGTTATTAATTCCTATGAACAAAAAAATCTTAGTTGCAATAATTGCAATGATAGTAATAATTTGTGCCGGTGCCTTTGCATTCACTATGCAATCATGTAATGGTGCTTCAATAGATGTTGATGCAAATGCACTTCAAGATAAGGGAAACTTAGCTGTTGATGGAGAGGATACAAGTTATGATAATGGATTGTTTTCAAGTTCCTCTTCTGATGAGAATGCAGTCTTGGTTAAAAATGGAGTTGTATTGAAATTAGCAAATTCCTTGATTAATAAGACAGGAGATACAGCTTCAACTGGAGATGATGCTGACATTTATGGAATAAATTCAGCTATTTTGGTAAATGCTAATGGAAGCTTGGACATTTCCAATACAAAAATTTTCAATAATTCAAAAGAATCAAATGGTATTTTCGTAACAAATGCAGAAAGTTCAGGAAGTTCTTCAAGTGATGTGGCTACAGTAGATGGCAATAGGTTGGGGGAAAGCTCTTCAAATGGTGGAACACCTCCTGAGATGTCTTCTGGTAATGGTTCTGATGATGGTGCTCCTTCTGAAGTACCTGCAGGTAATGGTGGAGACTCAACATCTACCAATCAAGACAGTGTGGAAGGAACTACCGAAGCAAACATTCAAAATGTGGAAATAACAACCTATAGTGATAAATCACGTGGACTTGATGCAACCTACAATGGTATCATCAATGCTAAGAATGTAGTGATCAATACAAATGGACAAAGCTGTGCAGCTCTTGCCACTGACCGTGGTGAAGGAGAGGTTCATGTAACAAATAGTGTATTGAATACTGGAGTAAGCAAGGAAAGCGGTAAAGGTTCACCAATCATTTATTCTACCGGAAACATCACTGTTGCAGATTCAACAGGAACTGCATTTGTTTCTCAAATTGCTTGTATTGAAGGTAAAAACAGCATTGAACTTACAAACTGTGATTTATCTGCAGCAGCAGGTGGAAACAGAGAGGATAATGGTGAATATGTTGACTTAGGTGGAGTGTTCATTTATCAAAGCATGAGCGGAGATGCTGATGTGGGAACATCCATTTTCACTGCAAAGAACTCTGTTTTATCAATAGAAAGCGATTCTGACTACTATCAAACTGCACCAATGTTCCATGTGACAAATACAAAAGCGGTTATTGATTTGGACCATACAGAACTTAATTTCGGCAGTGGAATATTATTGGGTGTTTCTGGCCAAAGCCAATGGGGAACTGTAGGATCCAATGGTGGAGAGCTTGAATTCAATGCAAAAGATGAAACTCTTGATGGAAACATTGTAGTCGATTCAATCAGTTCATTGAATATGACTTTAAGTTCATCTAGTTATGTCGGTGCCATAAATCCTTCTGATGACTTTAGTCAAATCAATATTGTCATTGAATCTGGATCTGACTGGACCTTGGATGGCGATAGTCATGTGACAAGTTTGGAAAACAATGGTGAAATCAATTATGAGGGACATACTTTATATTGATGGTGTAGCATATACTGAGTCCAATCCATATAATGGATAGGTGAAAAATTCTTATAATTTTTCACTTTTTTCTTATTTTTTTAAAATTTTTTTATTTTCTATTGTATATTTTTTTTTGCTTAAGTATTTTTTATAATTTGAAGATTTCATTTTTTTTTAATACTCTTAATTATTTTTTTAATTAGAAAATTTCAATTTTTCTAAAATATTTCAATTCCTTGAAAATTTTTTAAAATGCTTATAATATTGATTTAAGACTATTAAAGTCTCATTATAAAAAACTAACTTATTTATATACTAATTTTTACAAAATAAGTTTGATTGTTAATTTTTAGGTGATATGATGATATTTGATGAAGATTTTTCACCAAAAAATACTGATGTTTCATCAAGTTCATATTGACGATGGTGACTATAGGGTTCATAAGCCTTATGATAAGTATTTTAAAAATATGATGTCCATCGCAGGTGAGGGATTTATGAAATTAATCTGATATCCCGTTAAAATTAAACATTTTCATGACAGCGAAAAGATCAATGGAATCGCTGGAGAACTGCATATTGATAAGCTCTTTGAATTGGATGAGCCTAAGATGTATATAATTGAATTTCAATCAGGACATATAAGCAATAATGATTTAATGCGATTTGGGTCTTATCGGACTTTGGTTTGTAAGCAAACAGGTTTGGAAACTATAGTTATTATCATAGGTTGGGATGCGAAAGAAGATTCGGATGAATTATATGGCTTTGGAGAATATTTTAATGAAAACTCAATGGCTAATGATTCTTTAAAAATTGAATATGGGTTTACTCCGCATGTTAAATCGTTAACCCGCATGGATTTATCATTATATTTAGTATAATGGATAAAATAATAGAAAATAATGAAAAGCCGAATCAAGATGCTTTGGCTATATTATTTACGATTCCATTTATGACAGAAGATAAGGAAAAGAAGAAAGAATTGATTTATACAACAGTTAAAATGGCTTTAAAGCTTAATATAAGTGATAAAAATCTGTTTATTGAAATTAGGAATAATCAATTTTTACTCGCACAAGCTGTTTTGGACACTGAAGAATTTTTAAATTATATGAAGGTCGTTAAAATGTTGGATGAAGAGGATGTTTATAAGTTGGCGATGTATGAAAAGCAGGCTAAGGAAACTTTAGCTTTGAAAAAAGGTGAGAAGAAAGGTGAAGAAAATGTGGTTAGAAAGCTTTTGGAGGATGGTTTTGAGGTTGTTGATGTTTTGAATACACTACTTTAAGCAAATCACATATTATGGCACTTGTCAATAATATGGTTTTAAAATAATTTTCTTAAAATATATTTATTAGATAGGAAGTTTAATCTTATTATGTAAGATTTAATTATAGGTTTTAATATGAATAACAGTGAAAAATGTGTCCAAAAGGATTTAGCTCATATTTGGCATCCTGCTTCTCAGATGAAGGATTATGAAGATTTTCCACCAATCATAATTGATCATGGAAAAGGAGTAAAGCTATACGATGTAGATGGCAAGGAATATATAGACATCATAAGCTCATGGTGGTGCAATCTACTTGGACATTGCAATGAAGAGGTAAGTGAAGCCCTTAAGGAACAGGTTGACAGTTTGGATCATGTTCTTTTTGCAAACTTCTCTCATAAGACAATCATAGAATTATCTGAACGTTTGATTAAGGTTATGCCTGAAGGTCTCAATAAGTTCAGCTTTGTTGATAACGGTTCAGCATCTGTTGAATGCGCTTTGAAGATGGCGTTCCAATACTGTGCTCAAAATGGAAAAGAACATAAGAAACGTTTCATGTGCTTTACCGATGCTTACCATGGAGAGACTTTAGGTGCATTGTCTGTAGGTGCTCTTGATGAGTATTCCAAGGTCTTCGAACCGATTATGATTGATACAATCAAGGTTCAGGCTCCTGACTGCTATAGGTGTCCATACAATAAGCATAGGGATAGCTGTGATTGCGAATGCTTTGAACATGCAGAGAAGGCATTTGCAGAGTTTGGCCATGAAACCTGTGCTATGATAATCGAGCCATTGATTCAAGGAAGCGCTGGAATGAAGGTCTATCCTCCATTGTATCTCAAAAAGCTTAGGAAACTTTGTGACTTGTATGATGTTCTCTTGATTGCAGATGAGATAGCTACTGGATTTGGAAGAACCGGCAAGATGTTTGCTGTGAATCATGCAGGAATAAGTCCTGATATAATGTGCATTTCAAAAGGGCTTACAAACGGTTATATGGCAATGGCGGTTTGTGTAAGCACAGATGAAATCTACAATGGATTCTATGGTGATTATGCAGATAATCTTGCTTTCATGCACAGTCACACCTATGCAGGAAACCCTCTTGCAGCAAGTGTTGCTAATGCTACCTTGAAGATTATGGAAAGGGATAATATATTGGATGAAGCTAATGAAAAGGCGATCTGGCTCAATCATCGTTTCCATGAAATCTTTGATGAGCATCCAAACGTTGGTGAAATCAGGCAGATGGGACTCATCAATGCAATTGAACTTGTTGAGAACAAGGAGTCTAAAAAGGGCTTCGATTCAAGTGAAAGAATAGGTTATAAAATCTATAGAGAAGCCTTGAAAGACGGTTTGATGCTTAGGTCATTAGGTAATGTTATGTATTTCAATCCACCTTTGGTAATTACAAAAGAAGAACTTGAAGAGTCTTTAGCTATTTGTAAAAAAGCTATTGATACTATTCTATTAAAATAATATTCTTTTTATGGCTTTAAATATAATTTAGAGCCTTTTTATTTCTATTTTTAAAAAAAGTTTTTTCAAATATTAATTAAAAATGATTTATTTAAAAATAAACCATTTTAAAATTAATATTTTTATTTATGAGAAAGCATTATATGGCTTTCAAGATTATTTTTTCTTGGATTTATGCAGTTGCGTTTGCTGCTTTCCAATCGTAGACATTGCCCCAAATGTCTCCACCGTGGCCGTAAACGGTAGCTGTATCGGGTGAGAGATCTACATTGTCATTTACGAAGTAAGTGTAGTCCACAGAACCAATCCAAATGTAAGGGTCGTGTGAATTAGCTGTTTTAGCCATTTTAGACCATGTAGGATAGGATGCATTTGTTTCCTGACTTCTTGCTTGGTCTATAAGTGCATCAACACTTGAATCATTCATTAAGGTAGGGTTTGAATATCCTAATCCTGCTAATCTGCTGTCATAATTGTTGGCAACACTTGATGGATCGCAACCTCCACCTCCCCATACTATGGACATGGTGCTGTGTTCGCCTTCAATATCCTCCCAATTGGAACCTTGCAATTGCATATCAAGACCTAATTCTTTTGCTTGTTCAGCTACAGCTATTGCAATGGATTCTCTGTATACTAAAGTTGGATAGTACCATAAGGTCCAGGATGCTTTGGTTCCGTTTTTCTCTCTGATACCATCACCATTGGTGTCCTTCCAGCCTGCATCATCTAAGATTTTTTTAGCTTCATCAACTTTACCATCTTCGAAGTTTTCGTAGGTGTATGGTAATAGGGATCCGATACCATTAGTTGATGGTTCACCATATCCATTCAATGCAGTGTCTATAACTTTTTCTCTGTCAATACCTATGTTTAAAGCTTCTCTGATTGCTGGGTCTGCAGTTACATTGTTACCGCCAGGGTTTCCCTCTTGGGTTTTTTGGCCAGCAGGAACTAATGGCAATGAAATTCCTTGCATATCCACAGATTTGAATCTTTCAAGGTGGTATCCATCGACATCTTCATCTGCATAGGTGTAGTGTACTTCTGCAACGTCAACATCTCCAGATTTAACTGCACTGAATGCAGCATCTCTGTCAAGGAAAAGGTTGGTGATTTTCCTGTAATATGGCTTTTTGCCATAGTAATCATCATTTCTTTCTAGGATGACTTGTTGGCCTTTATCCCATTGGGTAAATTTATAAGGTCCTGAACCTATTGGATTTTGACCATAGCTTGCATTATCGTAAGTGGCTTCCGGTACGATTCCTAAATCAGCCAATTTATGTACAAATGTAGAATCTGATTTATCCAATTCGAATTTGACTTGAGTGTCGTTAACAGCTTTTGCACTTTTCATCATACTTAAATCGGTATTCTCTCCAGTTTCTTTAGCAGTATTGTAGGAAAATGCAACATCCTTAGCAGTTAATTTAGAGCCGTCATGGAATTTAACATCATCACGAATGTTTACAGTATATGTTTTATAGTCGTTAGATGCTTCATAATCGGTTGCCAAATCATTAACTATTTTGGCATCCTTTCCATGCTTTAGCAATGTGCTCTGAATTAAAGGTTCAACTCCACCATCGTTATATCCCCAACCATGCATTGGGTCAAAACCGTATTCTGGTTCTTCTCCGTGAGGCATTGCGGCACATACCAATTCATCAGGGGCACGTTCTGAGTCACCAGTTAAAAAGTCAAAGAAACCAACAGAAGCAGAACCTACAGTGATGATTACTATTAATGCAATGACTGAAACAATTAATATTTTTTTGTTCATAAAATTCCTCTTTATTATCCTATAAATATTGATTAATATTATAAAATTTTAATATTATAAAATTGCAAATTTTTAAAATCCACATTTGTAAAATGGGATTAATTATTACAATATTTCAAAAATTATACAAATTAGTAATACTAAAATAAAAAAAGTATTAATCATATCTATATTAGAAATCAGAGTATATAAATATTACTAAAAATAAAAAATGTATTACTTTTTATATTATAATCAAAGGGTGAGTAATACTTGAATTTAATTTTAAAGAGTTAGTCATTATTTAATAAGTTTTTTAAGGATTTGTTTAAATTAAAAATAGTTTTTAGATAAAATTATTTAATTGCCAAAAAAAGAAAAGAAGAATAGCTATAAAATAGCTATTGATTTATGTTTATTTTTATTTCACTATTCTCATTACTTAATATGCACTGAAAAAGTTTTGGTCAAGGTTTTGCCCGAAGGGCAAATCTTGGGTGCTATTCCATGAAAATAGCCGGTTTATAAGGCATTGCATTTCTTGCCTTGTTTTGTGGGTCGGAGCTGTCATCGGTGTGAATGACCACTTCAGATTCCACTTCAGCTTCAATGAAGTCTTTTGCATCATTCAAGATGCTAGCTTCATCTATCTTATATATGTATCTTGTTTTGGTCATTTCTCTGGAAATCTTTTTAGCTGCGCCTGCGATTTCCTTCTTGTTATCATAGATGTTTTGACCGATTGCTCTACCCATTATTTGACCGATATCAGGTTTGCCCACTTCATCAGCAATTTTGTATAAATCCCATTTCCAGTCAGGGGATAGGTAAATATGGATCTTTTCAGGGGCTGTGTCAACGATGTTTCTGATTTCGTTGATGTCCTTTACGATGTTTTGGACAAGAGACTCTGATCTTTCAATCTCTTCGCTGATGAGTTCTTCATTGTATTCAGGCCACTGTGCAAAGGAGACATAACCTTCTCCACCGAATTTCTCCCAAAGCTCTTCTGAAGTGTGTGGAGTAAATGGAGCAAGTAATCTAATCCAGTTACTTAATAATGTGGATAATACGTAGATTACAGCAGGGTCCTTTTTGTCCAAGAGGTCTTTGACTCTGTACATGTAGTGGTCTAAGTCTTTTTTAAGCAAGAATAAAGCATGTTGCAATGCTTGTCTGGTTTGGAAAACTTCAAGTGCTTCTGTTGCAGCTTTGATGTGGACATTCAATTGGTTAATCATCCATTTGTCAATACTGCGTTCAAGAGCAACTTCTTCAATATTGGATAAGTCTAATTTTTCACCTTTTATGTCTTCAACTTTTTGTGCAAATTCTCTAAACCATTCAAGTCTTCTTTGGGTTCCTTTAACCTCTTTTTCTCTCCAGTCGAAGTCTTGCCATGGTTCAGCTGATGCCATCAAGAAGAGCCTTACTACATCTGCACTGTACTCTTTAATTGCATCTGCAAGGAGAATTACATTACCTTTTGAAGAGGACATCTTGTTTCCTTCAAGAAGTCCCATACCGAATACAACGGTACCTTTTGGCCATTTTTCTTCTGGGTAAATCGCTGCATGAGTAAACATAAGGAAGCTTAAGTGGTTTCCTACCAAGTCTTTTGCAGATAATCTCCAGTCAAGAGGATACCAGTAATTGAATTCCTCTTGAATCTCATCTACAATTTCAGGTGCAACGGTGATTTCATCGCTGTCAACTCCTAAGAAGACCTTTTCAAAGAATGCTTCATTCAAGTCTTCAGGATCCATTTTTTTGAGATATTTGGCTATTGAATAATAGGACATATACATTGTAGAGTCGGATAAAGGTTCAATAAGCCATTGGTCATCCCATGGAACTCTGGTTCCAAGACCTACTCTTCTGGAACATGCCCAGTCATCCAACCAGTTAAGGTAGTATTCAAAGTTGGAACGGATTTTTTCAGGTATGATGGTCTCTTGAGCAAGGACCTTTTGAGTCTTTTCAGTCCATTCTTCGTCACCATATCTTATGAACCATTGGTCATCCATCACTTTCACTACACATTTGTTACCGCATCTGCAGATTACAGGTCTTTCTGCAAAGTCGTACATGATGTCTGCACTGCCTTCTTCAATCATGTCAGTCTTGATTTCATCTCTGATATATGCAACCCTTTTTCCAGCATACTTTTCAATATGGTCGCTGATATATCCTTTGCTGTGTTCTGCTTTGTATAATTCGTCAGTTGCATCTTGGACTTTAGGGTCGTTTTGGTTTTCGATTCCCATTCTTCCCACAACTTCAACAGCTGGGAATTTTCCATATCCCTTTACGGTTACAACATTGATAGGATTTGCTTTTGCAACTTCATCAGCTATATCGAACTCTTCAATCAAGTCTTCATTTTCCTTCAAGTCTCTAAGTGCGATATAGTCTGCAGGTGCGTGAGCAGGTACGGAGAATACAGTTCCTGAACCGTATTCAGGGTCTACAAAGCTTGCAGGGAAGATTGGTAATGGTTCCCCATTAAGAGGGTTCTTAACGTATTTTCCAATTAATGGTTTAGGGTCAATGTCTTCGATAATCTCTAATTCATGCTGATTGGAAAGGTTAAGGAAAGCTTCATTACTTATGATCCATTTTTCCCCTTCACATGCACCGGATTTCACTTCTACTTCAATGTAGTGAACCTCTGGGTTCAACCATACGTTGGTTGCAGCGAAGATGGTTTCAGGTCTGAATGTTGCAGGTACGATATATTGTCCAAGTTCAACTTCAAACTTGATTAATGTCAATTCGTTTACACCTACTCCTTCACCTTCAAGCAAGTCATGGTCCCCTACAGGGTTTTCGTCATGAGGACAGTATTTTACAGGGTGTTCGCCTTGTTTAATCAAGCCTAATGACTTAAGCTTTTTTGCCTGCCAGGTGATGAACTTTTGGTAGCTTGGGTCGATTGTTCTGAATTCCCTTCTCCAGTCGATGGAATATCCCATATCATCCATTATGGTATGGTATTCGTTACTGAAATATTTTACAATGTTGATAGGATCTTCCAATTCTGGAAGGGTGTCATGAGGAACCTTGTGGACTCTTTCGTATAAATCAAGGGTCCATGGGTCTTTCCTTTTGATTCTGTCTGCAATACCTATAACTGGCGCACCGGTTACATGCCATGCCATAGGGAATAATACATTGTAGCCTTCCATTCTTTTAAATCTTGCAAATACATCAGGTACGGTATATGTTCTACCGTGACCGATATGCATAGCCCCACTTGGGTATGGATAAGCTACTGTTATGAATAATTTTTCTTTTTCATTAGGGTCTGATTGAAATAGCTTGTTGTCTCTCCAGATTTTTTGCCATTTCTTTTCAATTTCATTGTTAGTCACTAAATCACCATTT
>CAJOMK010000008.1 GCA_905235495.1 uncultured Methanobrevibacter sp. | reverse complement strand
ACTCCCCTAAACAAAAGTTCTTCAAGTACCGGTGCAATTATGATTGAAGACAATACCTCGAAAAGTAAAGAAGAGGTGTCCAAAGCTTCTGGAAGAAAATCAAACACAGGTACGTTCTCAGGATATACAAAACTCATGAATATGTCAAAATTTGAAACAATTGCCACAATAATAAATGCGAATAAAAGATTTATTATGAATATATAAAGAATCTCACGCCTATTATCCCTTTCAAAAATCTTTGAAAAGTTATTTTTCAAACCATGAGTACCTCTTAATGCCCATACAAAGAACAAGAGCAACAGTATCATGAATGGCATGACAATTAAATCCCCATCATTTTCTAAGACAGGAAATAATAGAGGTAGAACCAATGTTATGACAAATGCAACAAAGATTGCCAAAGCCAGTTCCATAATCCTTATTGTCCTTAGCCTTACATTGAAGTCAGATACATCAAAATCCATTTTATGCACCAAATTAATAAAAATTTTAAAATAAATTAATTAAAAATTAATTAAAAATCTATAATAATATACTAAATAATATTATAAATAATTTACTTATTGAATGCAAACACATAAATGACAAGAGTTTAATTATTAAATTTTCGAGCATAATAAATAATGTGTGCAGGAACGAAAATCACTGAAAACAAACATAATAATCCAGTTATTTCTGCAAATGGATCATAAGTTAAAATCGATAATAAAGGAGTATAATCATTGATATACACCAATAGATTTCCTAAAAAATGAACTGAAATGTTCATAAGGATATTGTCATTTCATATAGAATACACACATCAGCATTCCAAATACGGTTGCAGTCATTACATGCAGTAAAGGTGCACCTCCATAAAAATGAAGTGAACCAAAAATGATTGAAGATACAAATATTGCAAATGGTGCTCCTTTTATGATTTTCAATCTGTTAAATATGACTCCCCTAAATAACAATTCTTCAGCAATAGGTGCGATGAACACAGCTACAATAAACCCTAAAAATAAAGTCAAAGGATCTGTAAAACCTGGTCCTGCTGCCATAAGAAAACTTGGAGAGGCAATTGTGAAAACCAAACATGCACTTGTACAAAGATTAACTAAAATATTGCAAAAAAGAAAGTTGATAATCGCTAGAGCCACAATTTTAAAGGCATTTCCAAATTCAAAAACCTCGTTTACATCCTTTGTGAATCCTCTTGTTCCAATGCATGCAATGGCAAAAGAAAATCCCATTATGCATAAATCAAAGATTATTGAGAAGAATTCATCATTTGCAAAACCAATGAAATCATAGATGTATCCTGCTAAAAATAAGCATATGACCATAGCTATTCCCGCTTCTAAAAGAGTGATTGTTCGAAGCCTTACATTAAAATCCTTAACACTAAAATCCATACATATCCCCCATAATAAAAATAAAATTAATTAATAAAAAAATAATCTAATATTTTTCTAATAATAGTATATTATTGTTATTAATAAATTTTTCTAAAAATTTTAAAAATTTTCCAAAAATTGATGCAAATCATGTAAAAATTAATAAAATATATTTAATCTAAAATTCAAAAATGAATATGTATTTTAAAATATATGATTTAAAATTATGATTTTAAAAATTAAAAATTGATATTAAATGAAAATTATCTAAAATATAGGAGAATTTAAATGGCAATACATCCAATTGAATTTAGATATGGAACTCCAGAAATGAAAAGAATCTGGGAACAAGAAAACAAACAACAAAGAATGTTAGATATTGAATCTGCACTGGCTCAAGCTGAAGGAGAACTTGGAATCATTCCAAAGGAATTTGCAGATGAAATCCAATCTAAAGCAAACACAAAATTTGTTACTGTAGAACGTGTAAGTGAAATTGAAGCTGAAACCAAACATGATATCGCTTCCCTTTCAAAAGGATTAAGTGAAGTCTGTGAAGGAGAAGCTGGAGAATACGTTCACTTTGGAGCAACATCCAACGATATTGTAGACAGCTCCAACTCATTACTCCTAAAGGACTCAATTGAAGTTCTTGAAGAAAAGGTCGAAAGATTAACCAAAATCATTCTTAAATTAGCAGAAGAAAACAAGACAAAAGTCTGTATAGGCCGTACCCATGGCCAACATGCACTTCCAACAACATATGGTATGAAATTTGCAATCTGGGCAGATGAACTTCACAGACAATACGACAGATTATTGCATGCAAAGGAGAATGTCTGTCTCGGTATGATGGATGGTGCTGTAGGAACCACTGCTGCACTTGGAACCCAAGGTTGGGAAGTCCATAAGAAAGTATCTGAAATTCTTGGACTCAAACCTGCTCCAATCACCAACCAAGTATTGCAAAGGGATAACCATATAGAATTCATAGCAACCCTTGCTAACATTTCAACTACATTAAGCAAAATAGCTCTTGAGGTCAGAAACTTGCAAAGAACTGAAATTCAAGAGTTAAGTGAATTCTTCGACCCTGAAAAACAAGTTGGAAGCAGTACAATGCCACATAAGATGAACCCAATTACTGCTGAAAGAATCTGCGGTGTTGCAAGAATCATAAAATCCTATGTGAATGCAGCTATGGAAAACAACCCTCTCTGGCACGAAAGAGACTTGACAAACTCTTCTTGTGAAAGAATCATGTTCCCAGAAGCTTGTATTCTTTGTGACTACATCTTAAATCTTACAATCAAACTTATGAACAATCTTATCTTCTACGATGAAAACATTGAAAGAAACTTGAATTTCACCAAGGGATTAATCATGGCAGAAAGATTGATGGCAGAACTTACCAGAGCAGGAATGGGTAAGCAAACCGCTTATGGAGTAGCTCGTAAAAACGCTATTAAGGCAAACAAAGAGAAATTGCTCCTTGCAGACTTAATCCTTGAAGACCCTGATGCAAGCCAATTCCTCTCTAAAGAAGATGTTGAAAGAATCATGGATTCTCATACCTACATCGGTTCTGCAGAAATCATTGTTGATGAGATTTTAGAATCATCTAAAGACTGGTTCTAATTACTCACCTTTTATTTTTTATTTTTATTTTTTTTTTTTTATCTTTTTAATCTTTTTAAACTTTTTTATCTTTTTAATCTATTTTTACTTTTTTTACTTATTCGTTCAATTTTATCAATATTTTAGGACTGTTTTTATCGATAATGTATTAAATAAGATAATATAATATATTATTGAAGATGATTTTCCATGAGTTAAGATGACATATCTGACTTAATTTCATAAGGGATGGATTGACAATAGATGGAGTAAAAATTATGAGAGACATTGATGAACTTAAGAAAGCACCAGGATTATCAGCAAGATATTTTATACTGTTTATTTCAAATGTATTGGGAGTGTATTTAATCAGCTTTGGATTGAATCTCACATTAAGCAATTTAGGCCATGTTGTGCTAATCATATTTATCATCGCAACTTTCAATTTAGTAGTCTAGCCATTTCTAACAAAGATATTAATGCCATTTTTGTTTGGACTTTTGGAATAGGTGCCCTTAGTTTAAATGGGGGAATATATGTATTTTTCGGACATTTTGTCGGAGTAGATCTTCTGGATGGGCTGTAATTGTAGCACCATTGACCATAGCGTTAATTTCAATGATCCTATCAGCCATATTTGCAAAAGATGATGATAACCCCCATTACAGTGCAATGTTAAGAGAAGCTCAAAGGAAAAGAAAAGGGAACCTCAAGAATTACCCTGGTGTGATAATCATGGAAATCTATGGTCTTGCATATGACATCTTGTGTGAAGCTGTTGATAAGGGATATATGCCTACTGTCAAGTCAATGATAGACAGCAAAAGCCATACCCTTAAAAAATGGGAAACTGACTTATCATCACAGACTGGAGCCAGCCAAGCAGGAATCCTCCATGGAAACAATGAAGATATCACCGCTTTTAGGTGGGTGGAAAAAGATAATGACAATCAAATAATGCAATGCTCAGGAATTTCAAAGGTTAAAATACTTGAAGAAAGAATATCTGATGGAAACGGTTTGCTTGTTGATAATGGAGCAAGCAGATCCAATCTATTTTCAGGGGATACAGACATGTAATCTTCACTTTCAGTAAAATAACTGATTTGAAAAAACTATATAACGGCGCATGGTTTTCCATTTTTTCACACCCTAACAATTTCACACGTATAGTTATATTGGTCTTTGAGGACATAATCAGCGAAATAATTTCCCAATTAAATGGCTTCTAAACATCAGACCGAGAATTTCACGAGGAATCACATATATTCCAGTAAGAGCAGGGACAAATGTATTCATGAGGGAAATCAACACACAAACACTGATTGGAGACATGATGATTGGAGAAGTTGATGTTGCATATTCCACATATTTAGGATATGATGAGATTGCCCACCATTCAGGAGTCAGAGATGAAGATGTATGGCATGCCCTTGAGGGAATGGACAGACAGATAAAGCATTTGTTTGATGGAAACTATTATTCTCCAAGAGAATATAAATTCGTGATACAGTCTGACCATGGACAGATAAATGGTACAACATTCAAGCAAAGATATGGACAATCATTTGAAGATTTCATCAAATCACTGCTTCCTCAAGACATCAGCATGTATGCTAAAATGTCTTCAAACGAAGATCACTTTGCAGAAGCCTACATTCCATTTCAGACCAGATTGATTACATTAAAAACCGGAACAAGAAAGATGAGGAACAAGAACTATCAGAATCTGAACTCATTGTTCTTGCATCAGGAAATCTTGCAATGATCTTGCAATGATTTATCTAACTCAATGGAATCATAGATTAACTTATGAAGAAATCAACCAATTGTTTCCAGAATTGATTAATGAAATCGTCAACAATGAATACATTGGATTCATATTAGTCAGGTCATCCGAACATGGGGATATGGCAATAGGCAAGAATGGAATATACTACCTTGATAAAGATGAAATAGAAAGGGAAAATCCTCTTGAAGGTTTTGGAGACAATATCGTTCAGCATTTAAAAAGAAACAGCTCCTTCGAGCACACTCCAGACATTTTAGTAAAGAGTTTTTACGATGCTCTAAATGATGAGGTTTGCGCCTTTGAAGAATTGGTTGAAAGCCATGGAGGAGCTGGAGGAAGCCAATCAAAACCATTTATCCTTTATCCTTCAGAATGGGATGTTCCTGAGGAAGAAATCATAGGTGCAGAAAACATCTATCATGTACTAAAAACTAACTTAAAGAGCATGAAAGAGAGTTCCAAATAGATAAAACTATTTTTATCAGCAAATCTAAACTATTAAATATGTTTAGAGAAATGAGAAGAAAGAAACAAGCATTAAGTGAAGAAGAGTGCATAGATATTCTAATCAATGAACCTCGTGGCGTATTGGCTGTTTTAGGTGATGATGATTATCCTTATGCAGTGCCTTTAAGTCATGTTTATGTGGATGGAAAGATATACTTCCACGGAACCATTAAGGAAAGTCATAAAAGGGATGCAATAGAAAAGCACTATAAGGTTTCATATTGTGTAATCGACAAGGGAGTAAAGTCAGACACTTGGTGGTACACATTCAAAAGCGTGATTGTCTTTGGAAGAATGAAAACAATCCAGGATAAGGAATTAAAAATAGAAAAATTGACTCATTTAGGAAACAAGTTCTTCCCAAGTGAAGATGAAACAAAATCAGAATAGATAGGCTTTTGGATGTTACAGAACTGTATGAGATAAGAATAGAACATATGAGCGGCAAGATAGTAGAAGAAAAATAGTTTTAACATCCTTTTTTAAGAAAAATAGCTCTAAATGCAATTAATTTTTTGAAAAAACCTATCTTTTTCTATTTTTAATAGCAATATCCTTTATTACCTCACCTGCAATCATCAATCCTGCAACAGGAGGCATGAAGGAAACACTGCCCTTTACTTTATATTTGCTATCATTCTGGTTTATTTCACAATCATTTGTGTTTATAGGATGTTCCTTTGAATACAAGACCTTTAACTTTTTTATATTTCTCTTTTTTAAATCTTTTTTCATTATTCTGGCAAGTGGACAATAGGAGGTATTATAAATATCATCTATTTCGAACTTTGTAGGATCCAATTTGTTTCCAGTTCCCATACAGGACATGACTGGAACATCGATTTCCTTGGATTTGCATATGATTGCAATCTTAGTCATAAGGGTATCCACACAGTCAACGACATATGACAAGTCCTCTGTAATGATGTCTGATGTTGAATCAGCCAGATAGAATTCATTATGAATTTCAACATTAGCATCAGGATTAATATCCAAGATTCTCTCTTTCATAACATCAACCTTGTTTCTGCCGATAGTTTTTGTTGTGGCGATTATCTGCCTGTTGATATTGGATTCATCAACTTTATCGAAATCCACTAGAACAAAATTTCCTATTCCACTTCTTGCAAGCCCTTCGCAAACGAAGGATCCTACTCCACCAAGGCCAAAAACAGCTACCTTAGCATTCTTTAGTTTTTCCATTCCTTCCTTTCCAATTAACATTTCTGTTCTTAAAAACTTCTTATCCATCTGGGCTCACCAAAAATTTAATTTAATTTAATTGATTATATAATAATTGAGGTTAAGACAATAAAAACTTAATGTTAAAACAATTATCTAATTCGTGATGGCTTATGATTATAGACACACATTGTCACATCTACAAGAGTGAAATGGAAAATGCAGAGGAAATAATAAGAGAAGCTGCAAATAACGACATTATTCTAATATTGAATGGAACAGATCCTAAAAGCAATGCGGAAGTATTGGAGTTGGCTAAGAAATATGAAAATGCCTATGCTGCATTAGGATATTTTTACACCTTTGCAGATGAAATAAGTGATGAAGACATTTCCTTATTAGACAATCAGCTAAATAATGACAATGTAATAGCTGTAGGAGAAATAGGGCTTGACTATTACAAAGGAAAGGAAAATAAGGATAGTCAAATAGAATTGTTTGAAAAAATGTTGAATTTAGCAGAGAAACATGACCTGCCTGTAATAGTCCATTCCAGAAAGGCAATGCAAGACACATTTGATGTATTGAAAAAACACAATGTAGTAGGAACTTTACATTCATATCAAGGCTCGGCGGAAATGGCAGAGCAATTCATCAAATTAGGTTTCTATATAGGCGTAGGTGGAACAATCACTCACAAAAACAACAAGAAAACAATAAAAATGTTGAATAATTTAGGCATTAACCAGGTTGTAGTGGAAACAGATTCACCATATTTGCCTCCAGAAGAAAAAATAGGAGAAGAAAACAGCCCAATGAACTTAAAATATATTGTAGGAAAAATAGCTGAAGAATTGAATATGAGTGAAGAAGAAGTCCTAAAAACAACTGCAGAAAATACCAGAAGGCTATTTAAAATATGATGAAAAATTAAAAAAAAAATTGAGTTATTTTTTTAGATTAATTTTTTAGATTTTTTCAATTATTTTTTTAATTTATTATTTTCACAAAAATTAAAAACTGAAAAATTTTATACTTTTTTAATAGTTAATATTTTTTAAAAAGCATTTTTTATTTTTGGGACTGTCCTAAAATTATATTTTTTAAAATTTATTTTTATTCGTAATAGAGCGAATTAAATCATATTAATTTCTTTTTTAAAATTAATCATTTTTCATTATGAATAGATAAAGATAGTTTTAAATTAAAAATAAAATGGACTGACCGGGATTTGAACCCGGGGCCTCCGCCATGCCAAGGCGACGATCTACCATCTAAGCTACCAGCCCAAAAAATTAATTAGCATATGATATATTTGACTTTTTAATATAAATACCTAGTCATTTAAAAATCAAATGCAAACTTATTTTATGAAATCCTCTCAGTTGAAAACTATCAAAAATTATTTACTATGAAAAATTAAAAATAATCCTGAGAGTACTTTACTAAAAAAAATAAAAATTTTCTTAAGGTGTTAAAATGAAATATCTAATAATCAATGGGTCTCCAAGAAAGAAAAATACATGAAGCATGGTAAAGCAGGCAAAAACAAATTTAGGAGAAGATGCAGAGTTTGAAGAAGTGCAATTGATTAAGGAAAAAATCCCTATGTGCAATGGCTGCTTTAAATACATTATGGAGGAGAGGAAAACTGTCCCCACCACGAATCAGTGAATCCAATCATAGAAAAAAATCAGATGGGCAGATGGAATCATAATAGCATGCCCAGTTTATGCAATGAATATTACTGCACTCCTTAAGAACTTCTTTGACCATACTGCCTATATCACAGACCTGAATTCTTTGATAAAAAGGCATTGGTTATCGTTTCCACAGCAGAGGCTGGACAGAAAAAGGTGGCAAACTACATTGATGAAACTTTAAGACACTGGGGATTCAATAAAATATACAAAATAACTTACGCATTTGGTGGAAAAGAGGAAATCAACACTGAAGAAATCAATAAAATCTCTCAAAAGTTCCATAAGGATGTTATGAGCAAAAAGCTCCATCCCCCAAAGTTGGAGACATCATATTCTACAATGTTTGGAGAGCTATGGCACCGAAAAGCGATGCCATGAAAAAGGATAAGGAATACTGGGAAAGCACAGGAATGGTAAACTACGAATTTGCTCCAAATGTGAATTTAGGAATTTTAAAAAAGCTTTTCGGAAAAATAATGTATTTTATTCTAAAGAGAGTGATGAAATAAAGGACACTAAACAATTCCATAACAATGAAAAAAAATGAACCATAAATCTGGAAAACTATTAAAGGCTTTGAAAATAAAGAAATTAATATAAAATTGATTTAAAAAAAAACAAAATTGGTAATCTTATGAACAATGCTGAAAATCTAGGAAAATCCAAAAGAATATTTTATTATGATGTTTTAAGAGCAATAGCTATCCTCGGAATCGTATTCTGTCATGTCTCCGTATTCTTTGTTACAAGAGACATCAATAGCCCAAACCTTTACATTTCAGCATTCTTTGACTGTTTTAGAGAGTTTTCAATACCTATCTTTGTAATGCTTAGTGGAGCACTTCTTATTGGAAAAAAGGATACCTTGACAAAATTCTTTAAAAAGAGATTATCAAGATTGTTCATTCCTTTCCTGTTTTGGGTATTGATTTATATAATCTATACAAGCATTCACATATACCATGGATTCAACTTAAGTAATGCAATAGATATCTTTTTTGGAAAATCCGGAACTGTTGGAGTGCATTTATGGTTCGTTTGGATGATCATAATCGCTTATGTTGGAATATTCATCATAAATAAAATCATTCAAATGGGAGAATGTAGAATCAAGGATTTCTCTAAAAAGTTCATTGCAGGACTTGCAGTAATCTCTGTAATCTATATCGGAATATGCCATTTCACTTCATTCAATCCATATAACTCTAAATTGATCTATTACCTTTCATTCTTAACTTATATAGTGATTGGATACTTTTTGGCAACATCTGACTTTTTAGAAAAAAGAATCAATAGAAAATACCTTATAATCATTACAGCTTTGCTCTTTGTTGGCATATATCTTTGGTACATATTCAGTTTCGTTGTACCAAGGTCTCATTTGGCGCATAAGTTCGTAGCATTGAGCTATTTCAATCTAAAGATATTATTCATGTCTGCAAATGCATTTTTACTATTCAAATATCTCTCTAAGACCAAACATTTTGAGGATATGGAAAATAAGGCTTTAGGAAAAGCATTTACAACAATAAGCAATTATAGTTATGGAATTTACCTTGTACATTATTTAGTTTTGTATGATTTGAAAATGAACTTGATTAAAGTGATTAACTTTTCAAATGGACACCCACTGATTTGGATACCTGTTTTGATATTCCTTACAACAGCAATCAGCTTGATTATTTTAGCAATATCCGATAAGATTCCATATTTGGATAAAGTAACTGGAAAGAAATAATTAAAGAATTAATAAAAAATTGAAGATTAAAAAAATAATTTAAATAAAGATTTAAGTGATTTTATGATTGGAAATGAATGGGACAATGTTTTAGAGGAAGAATTCAATAAAGATTACTTCATAAAAATAAAGGAATTTATAGATGAAGAATATAAAACAAAAACAATTTATCCTCCAAAGGAAGAAATATTCAATGCCTTCAAGTTATGTCCAATAGACAATGTAAAGTTATCATTTTAGGCCAAGACCCATACCATGAAAAGGGACAGGCACATGGTCTTGCATTCTCAACACCTGAAGGTCATCCAATCCCAAGATCTCTAAAAAACATCTTTAAGGAAATAGAATCAGAATACGGTTATCCAATTCCAGAATCAGGTTGTCTTGAATCCTGGGCAAAACAAGGAGTTTTTCTACTCAATACTGTACTCACCGTTGAAGAAGGAAATGCAAACTCACACAGCAAATGCGGATGGCAGACATTTACAGATTAATGTAATAAGCATCTTAAATCAACAAAATCATCCTATTGTTTTCATGTTATGGGGAAAACAGGCAGAACTCAAAAAGAAACTGCTAACAAATCCTAATCATTTAGTGCTTATATCCTCTCATCCAAGCCCATTCTCTGCAAGAAGAGGGTTCTTTGGATGCAATCATTTCAAATTGGCTAATGAATTCCTCAAGGAAAACAATTTAGAAGAGATTAACTGGCAAATTAAGCCAAAGCAACAAAAAATCATTTAAATAATTAAAAATAAATAATAAAATATTAATATTATTTTGGATTGGAATAAAAATGGCAAATAATGTAGAATTAATGAGAGGAAATCCAGAAACAGCAGTTAAAAAACTTGCTATCCCAATTATGATATCCATGCTACTTACAGCATCATACAATATCATAGATGGTATTTGGGTAGCAGGACTTGGACAGGCTGCAATAGCTGGAATCGGTTTTGTAACACCTATTTTCATGATATTGAATGGTGTGAGCGTAGGTCTTGGAAGCGGTGCTACAAGTAGCATAAGTCGTTTTGTAGGTGCTAAAAACCATGAAGACGCCAACAAATCTGCAGCACATGCTCTTTTAATATTTTTAGTGGCTTCAATTCTTCTTACAGTAATCCTCATATCCATTCAGGAACCTTTGCTTAGAACTTATGGGGCAAGTGGACAAAACCTTGCGGAAGGTATTAAATATGGAACCCCTTTATTCTTAGGTCTCATTGCATTTATGTTCGGTAACGGAGGAAGCGGTATCCTTCGTGGTGAAGGAGATATGAAAAGAGCAATGTATGCAATGATTATCTCTGTAACCCTCAATGCGATTCTAGACCCTATTTTCATTTATGTGATGGGATTAGGTTCTGCAGGAGCATCCCTTGCAACAATTGTCAGTGCTCTTGGATCCGCATCAGTAATCATATACTGGATACTCATCAAAAAGGACACATATGTGAATGTTAACCTAAAAGAGTTTAAGTTCGATTCAAAAATAGCTAAAGACATCTTAAAGGTAGGTATTCCAGCATCTATGGATATGTTCATGATGTCCTTTGCAGTAAGTCTTTATTTAATATTCATCTCAACAATTGGAGGAGAATATGGTATTGCAGCATTTACATCAGGTCAAAGATTATACCTATTTGCAATAATGCCTCTTACCGCTATCGGTAGTGCTGTAGCTGCAGTTTCAGGAAGTGCTTACGGTGCTAAAAATGGAGATTACCTATCAAGAGCCCATTTATATGGGGTTAAATTTGGTGTAGCATTTGGAACAGTTGTGACAATAATATTAGTGGCATTTGCACCACAGCTTGCAACATTGTTTGCATACATTGAAGAAACAACTGCTTTAGTTCCTGAAATCACAAGATTCCTAAGAATTGCCAGCCTTTGCCTTCCACTCACAGGTGCGGGAATGACCTCCAGTTTCATGTATCAGGGAATTGGTAGAGGAACCATGAGCTTGATGTGGACCATCATCAGAGAGGTAATCTTTACAGTTACCGCAACATACACTTTTGGAATAGTATTAGGATGGGGACTTGTCGGTATTTGGACCGGTCTTGCAACAGGAAGAATCCTTGCAAGTATCTTAAACTTCGCATTTGCAAGATATACAATCAAGAAAGTGAGAGAGAAATTCGGCACATAATCAAAAAAAATACATAATTATTTATGCCAGAAGATATGTATACATATGTATCTAGTTAAGTTTAATAAAATCTTTAATGTAAAAAAATTATATTTCGGGGTAATGATGTCTAACAATAATAAGTGGGGTAGCAACTTATCATTTGTCTTGGCAATGATCGGTTCTGCAGTTGGTCTTGGAAACATTTGGAGATATCCATATGTACTGTACTATAACGGTGGAGGAGCATTCTACATCCCTTACATATTTACTATTTTAGTATTAGGTCTTCCATTTTTAATCTTGGAATATGGTGTAGGATATCACTTCAGTTCTTCTTTTGCAAAAGCAATCAAATCAATCAATGCAAAATGCGAATACCTGGGATGGTTCTTGCCTGTAGCGGTTTTCATAATCATGACATATTACTCTGCCATTCTCGGTTGGGATGGAATCTATGTCATATTAAGCTTTTTTAAAGGTTGGGGAACTGACCCTAATGCATTCTTCAACACTTCTCTTCTACAGGTTTCAAGTTCTGCAAATGGACTCCTCACATTTATCCCCGTAATTGGAATTACAATGCTTATCGGTTGGGGATTGGTCTGGTCCATTTCCCATCGTGACCTTGAAGCAGGTTTAGGTAAGGTTTCCAAGATTTTAGTACCACTGCTCTTTATCATTATGATTTTTATTGTTGTAAGTTCTCTTATGCTCCCTGGAGCAAGCATTGGATTAAGTGAATTATACAAACCGGATTGGGCTTCCCTATTTGATTTTGGAATCTGGCTAGGTGCCTTCGGCCAAATCGTATTTTCATTGAGTTTAGGTATGTCAATTGCCTTTACCTATGCCAGTTATACACAGAACAATACTGATTTAATCACCAACACATTTACTGTTGCCTTTGCAAATGTTCTCTTTGAGAATTTTGCTGCTTTAGGTGTATTTTCAATCCTTGGATACATGTCACTTCAAACAGGTACAGCAGTAGAGCAATTGGTAACTCAAGGTGCGGGATTGATATTTATTGTTTATCCAACAGCATTCAATGCATTGGGAACTTGGGCAAGCATCTTAGGTCCGATGTTCTTCATAGCAGTTTACATTGCTGGAATTACAAGCATTTTATCCACTATTGAACCTTTATCATATTCAATACAGGATAAGTTCGGATTGACACGTAAAAGGACCATGACCATTTTATGCATCGTAGGAGCAATAGTTTCAATGCTTTTTGCAACTGCATATGGAGAATTCCTCTTGGATTCTGTAGATACAATAATCAATCAAGGATCAATAGTTTTCGGTGTAATCGTTGAGTGTATCGTTTTTGCTTGGATATTTAAAGCTGAAAATATTATTGATATCCTTAATAAAAATAGTAAAACAATTAAGATAGACCATAAATGGTTGTTTATCGTTAAATACTTCTTGCCAATAATTTTATCAATTGTTTGGTTAGGCGGTTTAGTGGATCTCTATTATGGTGAAACTACAGCATCATTCATCTCAATGGTTGTCACAATGGCAGTTCTGGTAATAGCAACAATAGTATTTACTCGCCTTCCTGCAAAAAATCCAGAATGGGAAGAGTCTGCAAAAAGATTTTTGTAAAAATCATAAAAGATTGAAAATTAAATAAGTTTTTAAAAAATATCAAAAAATCAAAATTATTTTTTGAATAAATTAAACATGAAAAAATAGAACAAAAATAAGTGTTAAAAATATTGAAAGTTGCTATTATAAAATAGTATCTTTCATTGATTTAACATAATTTACAAGATGCTCCCTTGCATTTTCTCCATGCTCTGCAATAATATTTACAATTGCACTTCCTACAATAACACCATCGGCTACTTTTGCAATATTTTCTGCCTGTTCTGGAGTATTGATACCAAAACCAACTGCAGCAGGAACATCAGTAACTTCTTTTATATCACTTAAAATTGATTCTAAATCAGTTCTAATCTCACTACGCATTCCAGTGACCCCTAATGATGAAACAACGTAAATAAATCCAGTTGCTTCCCTTGCAATCATCTGAATTCTCTCTTTTGATGTTGGTGCAATCAAACTGATTATGTCAATGCCATACTTTTGAGTCACTTCAAGAATCTCATCCTTCTCATCATAAGGAAGGTCAGGTGAAATGATACCGCAGACATTTAATTCCTGACATCTTTTGAAGAACTTGTCATAGCCATAATAGAACACCGGATTGATATAAGTCAAAAATACAAGAGGCACATCTGACTTTTCCCTGATTTGCCTAATAGCTTCAAAAACATCATCAGTATTTGTATTGTTCGATAGGGCCCTGATGTTTGCTTCCTGAATAACAGGCCCTTCTGCTACAGGATCTGAAAATGGAATGCCTATTTCAACAAGGTCACATCCTGCCTCTTCCATAGCTAAAACATATTTTACAGTCTTTTCAATTGTAGGGTCCCCTGCAGTGAGGAATCCAATGAAAGCCTTTCCATCCTTAAATGCATCAGCAATTTTTATATTCTTCTTATCACTCATTTAAAACATCCCCTACAACTATTCGTATAATTCAACTCCTTTATAACGGGCAATGGCTGCCACATCCTTATCTCCACGGCCAGATACATTAATTACAATTACATCATCCTTATCCATATCCCCTGCAACCTTCATTGCATGAGCTATTGCATGAGAAGATTCAATAGCTGGAATGATTCCTTCCATCCTTGACAAGTATTCAAATGCTTCAACAGCTTCATCATCTGTAGCTGAAACATACTGTGCCCTTCCAATATCATGCAAATAAGCATGTTCTGGACCTATTCCAGGATAATCAAGTCCTGCAGAGATTGAGTAAACCGGAGAAATCTGACCATAATTGCCTTGACAGAAATAGGATTTCATTCCATGGAAAATTCCAAGTTCCCCTTTAGTGATTGTTGCTGCATGGAATTCAGTGTCAATTCCCTTTCCTGCAGCTTCAACTCCAATCAATTGCACTTCTTCATCTTCCAAGAAGTTGTAGAATGCTCCCATAGCATTGCTTCCACCACCAACACAGGCAATGACCATATCAGGAAGCTTGCCTTCAATTTCCATAATCTGTTCCTTTATCTCTTCACTAATAACTGCCTGGAAGTCCCTTACGATTGTTGGAAATGGATGTGGACCCATTGTAGAGCCTATTACATAGTGAGTGTCATCAACTCTTGAAATCCATTCTCTGAATGCATCATTTACTGCATCCTTCAAGACTTTTGAACCGGTTGTAACTGTGTGAACCTTTGCTCCAAGAAGCTCCATTCTAAATACATTCAATGTTTGACGTTTGGTGTCCTCTTCACCCATAAAGACTTCACATTCCATGCCAAGAAGTGCTGCAGCAGTAGCTGTTGCTACACCATGCTGACCTGCACCTGTTTCTGCAATAACTCTTGTCTTGCCCATCTTTTTGGCAAGGAGACATTGACCAAGCACATTGTTGATCTTATGTGCACCGGTATGGTTCAAGTCCTCACGCTTAAGATAAATCTTAGCTCCTCCAAGGTCTTCTGTCATTCTCTTTGCATAGTACAATAAGGAAGGTCTTCCTGCATATTCCTTCAATAGAGTGTTCAATTCCTCTACAAATTCAGAATCTTCCTTAAAATGATTATACTGTTTTTCCAAATTCAAGAGTTCATTCATTAATGTTTCAGATATGTATTGTCCACCATGAACTCCAAATCTACCTCTACTCATATTTTATCTCCGTTTTAAAAATTAAAATTATATCGTTATCTATAATTATCCATAATATCCACGATTTCTCTAATTTTCTCTTCATCCTTGAATCCAGCTGTTTCAACAGAACTGCTTAAATCTACTGCAAATGGATTGAATTCCTCAATGGCTAAATTCAAATTTTCACTGTTTAGACCACCAGCCAAGAAGATACAATTCTTAAAGAATTCACTATTCTTATCAATCAAGCCCCAGTCAAATGTTTTGCCTGATCCTTTTCCACTATCCAATATAAAATAGTCAGATGCAGAATCTCGCCACTTTAAAAGTTTTTCATTAAAATCGTGAACATCATTGCTTATTTCAATTGCATTTATAACAGGTATTTCTTTTCCTGTCTTTTCAATTGATTTATCTTTTAAGTTCCTTATATAATTTTCGCCCTCTGCTCCATGAAGCTGAGCAAATTTTATTATTCCATCTTTAAATAGGTCTACAATGAGCTTCATATGCTCATCTACAAAAACTCCAACAGGAACAATATCTTCATCCAAATAGCTCGATAATTCCTTTGCTTGCTCATATGATACCTTACGTGGACTTTGGGCAAAAACAAATCCGATATAATCTGGCTTATACTTATTTACCATTTCAATATCTTCTAAACGTTTCATTCCACAAATCTTTATCTTAACCATTCTTCAACTCCAAACTTACTTTTTTATCAGAAAATCAATCGATATTCTTAAGCCCAAATCAATTTAACCGTTTTTCAACTCATAAATCATGGATTTCTTATCATCACTTCTCATTAAAGTTTCACCAATCAAAACTGCATCAACATTATTTTCCTTTAATCTGGTAATATCTTCCTTTGTTTTTATTCCGCTTTCAGAAATAAATGTTATATCCTCACTTACAAGACTACGTAAGTTAATGCTATTATTAATATCTACTGTAAAATCTACCAGATTCCTATTGTTAACACCAATTACTTGTGCACCTGCATCAATTGCAGTTCTAATCTCATCAGCATCATGAGTTTCAACAATTGCAGAAAGCCCTAATTCATGAGCCAAATCCAAATATTCCTTCAATTGTGCATCATCCAATATTGAAACAATCAATAGAATAGCTGAGGCACCTAAGGATTTGGCTTCCCATATCATATACTCATCAATTGTAAAGTCTTTTCTTAAAAGTGGAATATTGACATTTTGAGAAATTTCATGCAGAAAATCGTTAGATCCTTGGAAAAAATATGGTTCTGTCAAGACTGATATTGCTGAAACTCCAGCCTGTTCATATTCCTTTGCTATTTCAATGTAATCAAAATCCTCTGCAATGAGTCCCTTTGAGGGTGAAGCCTTCTTGACTTCTGCAATGATTGCAATTTCAGGGCCTTTCAAAGCTTGCTTAAAAGGGAATTCATCAGAAATTTCCAATTTAGACACTTCTTCTTTAAGTTCATCTAAGGATTTAATAGATTTGGCTTCAATTAATCTCTCTTCAGTCTTTGCAACAATTTTATCCAACATAAGTACCATCTGTTTATAATCAAAAAATCTCTTAAACCATTAAAATTATCTGTTTGTAACTTCAATGAATTTTTCAAGCTGATTCAATGCCTTTCCAGAATCAATGACCTCTTCAGCTAAGCTTATTCCTTCCTCCAAGGAATCCACTTTACCTGCAACATATAAACCTGCAGCGGAATTTAAAAGTACTGCATTTCTTCTAGGTCCTTTTTCCCCATTTAAAACAGCCAATGTGATTTCAGCATTTTCCTTCGCATCTCCACCTACAAGGTCTTCCTTAGAGGAAATGGCCATGCCAAAGTCCTCTGGAGAAATCTCATATGTTCTGGTTTCACCATCCTTAAGTTCACATACCTCAGTCTTGTCACTTGCTGAAATCTCATCCATCACATCCAAACCATAAACCACCATTGCAGATTTAACCCCTAAATTCTTCAATACATCTGTAAGAGGTTCAATAAGGCCCTTTTCATATACTCCCAAGACTTCCATTGAAGCACATGCAGGACTGGTCAATGGTCCTAAAATATTGAATATTGTTCTGGTGGAAAGCTCCTTTCTTACCCCTGCAACATATTTCATGGACAAATGATAGTTTTGAGCAAAGAGGAAACATAAATTAATCTCCTTTAAACAGCTTAAACTCTTTTCAGGACTAATGTTGATATTTACCCCTAACTCTTCCAATACATCTGCAGCACCACATTTGCTTGAAGCTGATCTGTTTCCATGCTTTGCTACAGGAACACCTGCAGCTGAAATAACAATTGATGAAGTTGTGGAAATGTTGAATGTGTTTGAACCGTCCCCTCCAGTTCCAACAATTTCCAAAACTTCCTCATCATTCAATAATCTTACACAGTGAGCCCTCATAGCTTCAGCAGATGCTGTAATCTCTTCAATTGTTTCACCTTTCATTGACATTGCTGTTAAGTATGCGCTCATTTGAACTTCACTTGCCTTTCCGCTCATGATTTCATCCATTGTCTCATAAGCCTCATCATAGCTTAAATCTTCATGTTTATAAACTTTCAAAATAGCTTCCTTAATCATAAAATCCCTACTCTTTTTTAAATATTCTCAATTAATGTTAATTCATCCAAATATTTTATATTTTATTTAAAAAATTCTCTATAATTCTTAATCCATCTGGTGTCAATATTGATTCAGGGTGGAATTGAAGACCATAAACATCATATTCCTTATGCTTTACAGCCATGACCTCCCCATAACCCTTTGCTTTTGAAATGATCTTCAATGAATCTGGAAGTGTATCCTCCAACAAACTTAAAGAATGGTATCTTCCAACGGTAATTTCATTTGGAAGCCCTTCAAAGATAGTATCATCATCTAAGGAGATTTTTGAAGACTTACCGTGCATTAACCTTTTGGCATATGAAACCTTAGCTCCAAATGCGGTACATATTGACTGATGACCTAAACAAACTCCTAAAATTGGAATCTCATCATAAAATTCCTTCACTGCATCGATGCAAATTCCTGCATTTTCACACTTTCCAGGACCAGGAGACAATATTATGGCTTCAGGATTCATATCCCTAATTTCATCAATGTTTATCTTATCGTTTCTATAGACCACAATATCAGGATTTACCTCACCAATCAATTGGAACAAATTATACGCAAAACTATCATAATTATCTATCAATAGAATCATTAAATCACCTTTATTTGAAAATTGAACTTAATTAGTCCAATTAGTCTATTCCTCCATTTGATATTCTTAAAGCATTCATAACCGCTTTTGCCTTATTATTACATTCTATGAACTCATTCTCTGGAACGCTATCTGCAACTATTCCTGCACCGACCCTAATGAATACCTTTTTATCACTTGCAAATGCTATTCTTATCGCAATGCAGGTATCCAAATTACCAGTAAGGTCAATGTAGCCAATAGCCCCGCCATAAATTCCCCTTTTATTGTCTTCAAGCTCATTGATTATCTCACATGCCCTTATCTTAGGGGCACCAGACAATGTTCCTGCAGGCAATATTGAATCTATAGCAGATAAATAGTCATAATCATCTCTTAAAACCCCTTCAACTGTTGAACCAATATGCATTACATGGGAAAATCGTACGATATCCATGTATCTGTTTACCTTAACAGAACCTATCTCACTTATCTTACCAATGTCATTTCTTCCAAGGTCAACAAGCATATTGTGTTCAGCCAATTCCTTTTCGTCAGCAAGAAGCTCTTCTTCCAATGCTTTGTCTTCTTCATCTGTTTTCCCCCTTGGACGAGTTCCTGCTAAAGGGAAAGTGTAAATTTGATCATCAACAAGCTTTACAAGAGTTTCAGGGCTTGCACCTGCTATCTCTATATCATCACTTGAAAAATAGAACATGAAAGGAGAAGGATTTGTAGTTCTAAGAACCCTGTAAACATCAAATAAGCTTCCTTCAATATCTGCTTCAATCCTATTTGAGAGAACAACCTGGAATATGTCTCCTTCCCTGATGTAATCTTTAGCCTTTTCCACCATACTGCAATACTCTTCCTCTGAAAAGAGGTATCTGAAATCAGATTTGAGTTTAAAAGGCAAATGCTTAGTAATTTCCTTTCTAATTTCGACCATTTCTTCAAATGAATCAATTTCATTCATTTTTTGGCTAGCTTCCATAGTCTTTTTATTGGTTAAATGATGATTGAAATCATCCCCTAACAAATCAACAATATTATCTGCCTTAATGATGCTTATGATATCCTCAATAGACTTGCATGCTTCATTATAGCTTTCTTCAAGAGAACTGCCATTTTCATCATTTTCATTGTTTATTTCCATATTAACAATAACAACAATCTTTTGCTTATAGTTATCAAAGGCAATGACCTTATCAAAAAGCATTAGATCCACATCTTTAAAGGCATCCTGATTCTGAGCATCCAAAACAAGTGACGGTTCACTATATTTGATGTAATCATATGAAAAATAACCTACTAAACCACCTGAAAATGGAGGCATTCCTTCAAGTTTTGGAGATTTGTTTTCCTCTATAATTTGGCGAATATATTCTCCAGGATTATCTGTTTTGACATTGAAACAATTATCTTGCATATCTTCAATTTCACAATCACTGAAACTGGATTTGCCCTTTATGGTAAGATTACCATCCTGGCAAGTCAATTCAAGAATAGGATTGAATCCAAGAAAACTGTATCTGCCCCAATTTTTAGAATCTTCAACACTTTCAAGCATGTAACAATGATTGCTTAATATTCTAAGTCTTCTTAAAACTTCAATAGAAGTTTTGCTGTCTGAAAATATCTCATATTTAATAGGAATCCTCCTATAAGACTTATTCTTTGCTATTTCTTTTGCTTCTTCTATATTGGGGTAAAACATTTACTAATCTCCTTTTTAAACAATTGATTAATTTATTTATAAAATATTATAAAATGTATATTTTATTATGTATAATGTACTATTTAAATCTTTGTCGTATAAAAATGTACATTTATTAAAAGTGGAAGAATTTGAATGAAGTATTAAAGTCAATCTATAAAAAAGAATTTGAATGAAGCATTATAACTAATTATAAAAAAATTTAATAATATAAAATATAATAATATAAAATATTTAGAATAAGAATAATAAAAAAAATAATTGAATTATTCAAAACCCAATTCAAGTGGAAAATCTAATAAAGGTGAATTTATGAGGTTAAACTATCTATCAAGGCAAGAT
>CAJOMK010000007.1 GCA_905235495.1 uncultured Methanobrevibacter sp. | reverse complement strand
TAAAATAAATTGAAATAATTAATAAACTTTTAATTATTTTGATTAAAATTATAAATTGTCCAATTTTTTAAATTGAAATCGTGTTTGTGAGACACCCTCCCTTTATAATTTATAAGAAATTTTTATAAAAATTAAGCATTAATTTTTAGATAATATATAGAATTTTTTATTATAAATATTTAACTATACTTAAATGAAAATGATAAAAATATTGAAAATTGAGAAAATTTAATTAATTTGAAGAACAAATAGAAAAATATTGAATTTCAAATATTTAAATTGAAAAAATAGAATCAAATAGATATTGAATTAAAACAAAATTTTTTTAAGAGGGTTATGATATGGATGATTTCGGTCCAGAAGAGTTTTTGATTTATGAAACTTATTTTGAAGAGGATAACAATATAAATAGAAATGATGGATGCTGCAATACCTTAATAGTATTAGCTGTCCTTTTTATATTAGTCAATGTTCTGATTGTATAATATCATAAAATAAAGAAAAGGTTAAAAAATGAGTGTATTTGATTATATCTGCCATCGAAAGCCTGAAAGAAGTTTTTTCTATAAAGGACGTCAGTTTCCAGTTTGTGCAAGATGCACAGGATTTTACATTAGCGGTATCGCCACCATAATCCTAATTAACTTATATCCTGTCCCATATTCATTGACAACTTTACTCATAGGAATAATCCTTCTCATCCCTTGTGCAATAGATGGATTTACTCAGTTGTTTGAGATGAGAGAAAGCAATAACATACTTAGATTAATAACAGGGCTTCTTGGAGGAGTAGGTATAATCCTCATCTATGAAATTTTAATAGAATTTTTTGTCTTTAATTTCTTATGAAAAAATAAAATAGAGCCCTTTCTAAAAAAAAAGGAGAAATTTAAAAATCTAAAGAGATTTCAAAATTAGCGTCTTGCACGACCTACTTTACGTGCGATTACGATTTCTCCGACAGAGATAAGTCCTGCAAAGAACTTTTCAAGTCCACCAGTTGCCCAAATAGCCTCACCGAAAGTAGCATTTTGAATATTTTTCTCATACTCTTCAGCAGTTATTTTAACACCAGTAGTTCTTGTACTGATTTTAGCAGAAGCTTCCATCAATTCTTCCCAAGTAACTCCTTTAAGCTCTTTTTCCATAGCTTCATAGATTTTAACAACCTTAATGTCATATAAAGATGACATTGAATCTACAATATCTACTGATCTGCTTACACCAATTACCTGATTTTCATCATTAATGATAGGAACACTGATTAACTTGTGTTTGGAAATTTCAATAACAATGTTTTTAGCCGCCTCATTTTCCTTAATAACTAAAATATTTTCAACAGGATTCATTACTTCAGAAATCAATTTTTTACCTTCACGTAAACCTTTTGTAATGTTGAATGAAGTAATCCATCCTACCAATTTCATATCATCATCTAAAACAGGAGCGGTGAATCTTTTAGATTCTTCCATCTTAATGGAAACCGCTTCAATTGTATCATTTTTTGATACATGAACAAAATCCTTATCCATCATCTCTTTAGCTTTCATTTTCAAACACTTCTCCAATCTTTTGATTTTTAAAAATCTGTAAAAATAATTTTTATTTAACTATCATCCAAAATCTGCAAATATTTGTCTATCCATTAATCATCTAGAACCAAATTTAAAGCACCTACAGGACATATGCTGGTACATTCCTTACATCTAATACATTTATCATTATTAAGAATAATCTCTCCGTCCAACACCTTAATGGCTCCAACAGGACAGTTATCTTCACATAATTCACAAGCTACACAAATATCTTGATTGACATCAATGTGACTGTAAATTACCACAGGCCCTAAGTCTCTTTTAAGACTAATGGCTCCTTGAATACATAAGTTAGCACAAGATCCACAACCGCAACAACGGCCTTTATCTATATATGAGTACATATGTCCATCTTCAGTATCAATAGCCCCTACATTTGGACATGTTTCTCCATGTGCTTCAATGAATTCTTTAGTTCTTAAAGATATTGCATTGGTTGGACAGTATTTAAGACAAGATCCGCATCCAATACATTCTTCACGATTGATGTAAATGTCTTCCATCTTAAGATTTCTATGAGGAACCTTTACTTCTTTCAATGTATATTCAACTGAATCATCTTCCTTAATGACTGTTTCAGCATCCCATACATAAATACATGAAACAGGACAAGTTTGAGCACAAATTTCACATTGCACACAATCTTCACCAATCTTAGCTCTTTTAAGCCAAGTAGAAGAACTAATTACATTGATAGGGCATTCATCAACACAAAGATTGCATCTAACACAACGAGGGGAAATGGTAATAAGCTTTTCCTGATCTTTGAAATCGTGAATCTCTATACTGAAATCTTCAATATCTTCATCTAAATCTACAGATTTAAGAGTGATTTCCCTCTCCAATGTTTCAATCTGCTTTTTTAGTTTAATTTCCATTTTCTTATCCCCGTAGATAAAGTTTATTTATTCACTTTAACAAGCAAATATTTTAATCTAAATTCACTAAGTTTTCAAAACATTATTATTATAAATATATCTTTTAAATAATTTAAATAATTTATTATATAGTTCTAAATAATTTATTATAATATCTGAATAATTTATCATACCTTTTTTTATAAGGACTCCAAAAACTCTTCTAATTCCTCTAAATTAGGCAATCCAGAAATTCCAATATCCTGAACAGATTTTGAAGCAACCCAATTAGCTATAATGCATGATTTAGCCAAATAATACCCTTTAAGATAGGAATATAAGAATCCTGAATTGAAGGAATCTCCTGCAGCTGTTGTATCAATAGCTTCACACTCAAATGCAGGTATCTTAACCTCTTCATCATTTTTGTTTATGGCATAAGCTCCATCGGAACCTCTTTTTACAACAACAGTGTCAATTCCATCATCACGTACATGCACTGCCAAATCCCTGAAGCTTAATTCTGCATCATCGGATAAGTTTAACTTTTCCTTATAATAATCCTCAAACAATATTTTCAATTCACTCTCATTAATTAGAAGAATGTTGGTTCTCTCAAGGATTTCCTTAAGTTCTTCAACTCCTTTCTTAACATATATCATTCCAGGATCAAAACTTAGAACAATATCATCACCAATGGTTTTCAAGAGTTCCTTTTGAGCATAAAATGAATCTCCAACAAATGAAGTGTAATGGAGTATCTTACAGGCATTTACATTTAATGGATTGATTTCATCAATTCTAATCTCATCATTCACTCCAGGGTCCACATAAAGTGCCCTGTCTCCTGCATCGGAAACGAATCCCAATACCTTACCGGAATTGCCCTCATCTGCATAGATGAGATTAGTGAGATAAACATCATTGATCATCAGATTGTATTCCAATAAATCTCCTTCCTCATCATCTGCAACCTTTCCTATATAAGATGTTGAACATCCAAGTTTTGAAAGACCTATGATTGTATTGGCTGCTGAACCACCTGGAGATTCCTCTTCACCTTTAATGAAGCTTTCCCCATCGATTTCTGCAATATGACCAACCTTATAGAGCTTATCAACATTCAATGCACCAAAGCCTATTACATCTACATTTATTGCATCATAGACAATCTCATCAACACCTAAATCTTCAGCAGTTAGATTTTTTGAAGAATTTAAATCATTCAATTCATTTTCATCCATTTAATTCACACACATTTATTTTAAGAGTTTGTATTATAAAGTTTCTACCAAGAGTTTCTATTTTAAAATATCCAATAAATTGGTCTTATGTTCTCCTAATTGACCTCCAAAGTTACCTGCAGAAATTTTTTCCACACCAGGAATGTCAATTATTGCATCAATTGCCTTTTTGATAGCCAAGTTCATTGCCTCTTCATCAGTGGCATTGATAACGATTTCAGGAATATAATTTACCCCTTCCGGAACTTTTGACTCTTCACCAAGCCTTTCCTTTAGGGAAGGACAATAAGGATGATTGCTACTTGGACCAATTTCAGGGAAATTGGTTTCAGGCTTACTTGCAGCAGAACATATTCCAAATGGAGTGCAGACTCCATCAACTTCCATTATGACATCAATAATAATTCTTCCTGCCTTTAAAACAGCCTCTTTAGTGGAACACATATACCAGAAGTTTCCACCCATGATACCTTCTGCATAGGAGAGTTCAGATTCAATCTGGAAATCAGGAACTGCAATAGGAACATTAATCATTTTTCTTCCATATTCCTCAATTTCCCATTCATATCCATCTCCACAATGACCTACACTTTCCATCATTGGAATTGAACCGACAGGATTTTCTGTTATGCTGAATACCCTTGTAAATGGCTTAACAAGAATGTCCTGACGAATCCTATAGGAGAGTTCCTTTTCAAACTTCTTCAAGTCATCGGTAAGCCAGAATTGAACAATAGCTCCAGGTCTTCCATCTGTAGTCTTATCTCCATCTACAAAAGCTTCCACACCTGCTTCCACTCTGCCAATGACAGCACTTGGTGTAGCTGTAGCATCATAAGCCGCTTCCTTTACAGTCAATTCATCTTCTGCTGTTATCAATGCTCTAATATACATTCCATCAAATGATTCAAAGAATGTATCTTCAACCTTATCATAATTTACCATAAATGTCATCTCAATAATAAAATCTATTAATAATTAACGTAAAAATTAAAATAATAACTAATAAAATAATAATTAAATTAAATATTAAAATTTTTAAATAAATATCTCTTAGGATTAACCTAAACCACCAATGTCCTTACCACGAATGCCATTTCTCATCGCTTTGCTTGCTTCAAGCAGATACTCTCTATTTTCATCGGTTATTATCTCAATGATTGGAGCTTCCTTATTATAGAATACCTTTTCAAACTCTTCAATAAGTGAGTAATCCACTTCAAAGTCTGCAAATGCTTCATCTGGACCTTTTTCAGAGAAAGCCCTGATAAAGTCCAAAACATAATCCTTATCAAATCTTGCATGAAGGTCAATGAGGATGGAACTTACAATTGTATGGTCAGATATCACTGCAATTTCAGCTACATTCAAAGGATATTCATTTCCATTAAAACTTACAGACAATCCTCCATGTTCCCTTGCATATTGCAATGGCTCAACATCAGTAATGCTGTCACCCATATAGATAATGGAACCTTCTTCAAGTCCAAACTTATCAACAATATCTTCAACTGCAATCTGCTTGCCTTTGCCACCAACAGTTTTCACACTTTCAATGTATTTGTTAATTTCAAGTTTTGGAAACTCATTGAAGAAAATGTCATACAAGACATTGAAGTCATCTTCATTTTCCCCACCATGTTCAAGTATAATCTTTCTGAACTCCTCAACTTTTTTAAGTTCTTCAATAAACTTAGGTGATTTGCTACCGACCATAGTTTGAGAATTGTTTGAATCGGATGAAACATTACTTGATTTTTTACTAAATTCATTAAAATTAGTAGCACCATCTACATCCAGTTGTGTGTGATAAGTATTTTGGAATGGAAAATAAATATAATTGCATAGAGCTTCAATATATTGACCATAACTAGTACTAACTATAAAAGAATCAATAAGTTCATTTGCAAATTTAAGAGTGTCATCAGAACCATTAACAAGATAGATATTTTCCCTTGAAAATTCAATCATTTTTTCATTTGTTAGTCCTGCCAATTTATAGAATGGGACAATAAGCTTAAGTGTGTCACCAGCATGATAGTTTTCAAGATTGACATCATCAACAAGATAATCATCAAAGCGACTGATAATCTTGAATAATCTTCCACCATCCTCAATAAATACATCTGCCAATTCATAAGCATTGTCATTTAATGTCAATGGTCCTTCACAATCAGTGATAAAAACTTTCTTAACCATATCTAATCTTCCTAACTTCAAGTCTTAATTTCAATTTTCAATAAGTGTAATCTAATAAAAATAAAAAAAAAGAAAATAATTTAATAATTTTTAAAAATAATTTATAAGAACTGCCAGATTGTAGAGACTCTTGCTGCATTTAATGGACAGATTCCTTCACAGTTTCTACATGAAATACAATCCTCATAGTTTACTGTAACTTTTCCATCTTCAACACTCAATGCATCAATTGGACAATTTTTAACACATACTTCACATAATTGACAAGCATGATGATTAATCTCTACAGTACCTTTTCTTCTTCCTCTAAGGTCTCTTTTAATGAAGAATATCTCATGATTCCTGTTTGTAAAGAACTCTTCCTTAAGCTTGATTGCTTCAAAACTACAGCTTTCAGCACATAAACCACAGTAGACACATGAATTGTCTGTATCAATTACTATCGGATTAGGACCATCCAAACTAATGGATTCAGTTGGACAGACATCTCTGCATAATCCACAACTAATGCAATTCTCATCAACAACTTCAATGCCTAAACTTGGTGGGAAGAATTCAACAAGATCCAAAACCTTTACTACATCCAAATCCTTCTTAAGTTGGGCATTTAGACGTTCATTAAGGAAATCTGTTACATTCACTACAATGGATCTGCAATTGATGCAGGTGAATATCTCAACATCTGAAAATTCCATATCCCTTGGAACATCCCTAATGTCCATTGAGTTTTCATAATCAAAGTCATCAAAGTGATAATCATTGGAAATATCCTTGAGCAGCTTTGCCAAAACATCGTCAATATTGGTGACACCTTTGGAAATGTTATGAATGTCCCTATCTATCATTTCAGATGCTATCTCCAATGTTTTAATCTTATTGAATGAGTCGAATGCCTCTTCCCTTTCAACATAGTCAATCGCATAGGAAGGGCAGGAATGCATACATTCTTCACATCTTGCACAGTAAGCAGGATCAATGAACGGCAACTTATTGGTTTTGCCTACATTAATAGCTCCTTTAGATGGGCATATTCTTGTACATGTCATACAGCCGATACATTGGTCTTGGTCAATGCAGAGAGTTTTACCTTCTTTTACTGTTTTTGGAAGTATTTCCCCATATTTGATTGCATCTGTAGGGCAGGCCCTGAAACAGTATCCGCAGCGGATACATTTATCCTCATCAATTTCACTATGGACTTCCTCTCCACCGGAAGACCTTAAATGAATAGCTCCTGACTTACATGCATTTACACATGCACCGCAAGCTCTGCAAAGCTTCTTATTGATATTTGGAACATTTTCACGGATTGGATCTGCTAATGTCTTTTTAATGTGAATTGCATCGTAAGGACATGCATTAGTACATAAGACACAACCAAAGCAATGCTCATTCAATTTAATGAACTTGGTATTTTCATCCTGATAAACAGCACCAATCGGACAAACATTCAAGCACGGCTTGTCCATACAGTTGATACATTTTTCATCATCAATTTCATACTCTATATGAACATCCCGCAATGGTCTTGGAATAGGATCAACAGTAACCATATTATGCACCTCCCACTAATTGAGAACCAATAAACATATTAAGCCCTCCTTTCTGCTAATTGAGAAGCCTTTACAGAAATGTGAATAACTTCCTCATCATTATCATTTGTATCAAGATTAAATTTAGCCAAGAAGTATTTGATAACTCCAAACGGACAGGTCTGATAACAGATACTGCATCTTAAACACTTTTCCTTATCTCTTACAATGGTATCATTATCGCTGGCAAATGAAATTGCACCTGTAGGACAGTCTGGAATGCACATTTGGCATTTCTTACAGTCATCTCCATCCCAGGTAATGATTCTTATCTTTAATCTATTGATTGCATCTTCCAAGACTTCATGAACAACCTCTCCATCATTTAGAATGCTTAGTGACTTGTCAAATATAGGCTTGAATTTCAATTCATCTAAAAATAGCTTATCAGTGCCTAATTGAATCAGGGCATCCTGTTTTGATTCAATATATTCCTCTAATGTATTCACTGCTAAATTGATTATTTTCTTTTGCTCTTCGAGATTGTTTACAAAGACTCCTTTCATTGCTCCTTTTACAGGACAGGTCTCTAAACATTTTCCACAGGAAATACATTTTGACTGATTTACAAGCAATCTGTCATCAATCTCTTCAATGGCACCGACTTCACATGCATCCATACACTTCTTACATCTTATGCATAGATAATCATCCACAGTGTATTTTCTCTTTGAAGGAATAATATTGAACTCTTCACGAATGAAGTGATTTTCACCACATTCCAATGTCTTTGGAGTGGAAGGACAGACTTCTGCACAGAATCCGCATCGGATGCATGATGACTTGTTGATGATAGGATATGTGAGACCTACGGATTCCTCACTGTCTGAATCCCTAATCAATTTGATTGCATTTGGAGATGGACATGATGCTGTACAAGACCCACAGCCGATACAATTTTCCTTAATTACATTAGGAAAATCCCTAAACCTATCAGGCTTATGAGCTATGTCTTCCTTTGACTTTGCATCGAAAAAGCCATCTATCCAGGTTTTTCTTGCAAATTCATAAATATACCATATGAGTGAAGACATTCTATTTCACCTCAAAAAAGTCTTTTACAGCAGATTTGCCAGTATCAATGTCAGTGATTGCAACCCTTTCAGTACATGCAATGCAAGGATCTGAAGATGCATAAGTTGCCACTGCATCAGCAACTGTAGCAACATCCTTAAGCATGTATTTTGCACATGAATCAATATTCATGATACTTGGAGTTCTGATGGAAATATGTTTGATAAGATCCCCATTGGTTTCAGCCATATATCTTACTTCACCACGAGGAGCCTCGTTTCTCCATTCCCCATATCCTGAAGGAATATCTACAGGAGTTCTTATATCTCCTTTAGGCATGTTTTCAATAGCCTGTTTAACTAAATCAATAGATTGTTCCACTTCATAAAACCTATTTAATGTACGGGCATAATTATCTCCCTCTTTTCTCCAAATAGGCTTGAAGTCGAACTCATCCTTATAAGTATAATGCTCTTCTCTTAAATCATGCTTCAAACCGGAAGCTCTTCCAATTGGCCCTACGGCATGACCTTTAATTGCTTCCTCTTTAGTCATCACTCCAACGCCCTTAGCCCTTAAGGCAACGATTGGAGCCTCTTCAAATAATGCAATATGCCTGTCGAAGCCATCTTCAATCTTCTTCAAGTTTTCAAGTATTGCATTGAAATGTCTCTCATCGGCATCCATTCTTACTCCACCAACTACATTCCAACCTAAATTGACCCTGTTACCTGTCAACAATTCAAGGGAATCCATTGCATATTCCCTTAATGCCAATACATGCATAAACAATGTTTCATGGTCAAGAGTCTTGAAGAATGTAGAGTTTGCAAGCAAGTGGGATTGAATCCTATCCAACTCATTAGTAATTACCCTTAAGTATTGTGCTCTTAAAGGAGCTCGAACACCGGAAATGGTTTCCAAGGTTTCTGCAAAGGTTTGTGTGTGCTCATATGAACAGATACCACAGATTCTTTCAGATAAGTAAATACATTTTTGCCAGGTTTTACCTTCCATAATCTTTTCAATACCTCTATGAACATAACCATAATCAATCTCAGCCTTAATAACCTTCTCACCTTGAGTTTGAAGTTTAAGTCTTAAAGGTTCTTTTAAACCTGGATGAATTGGTCCAATTGGTAATATCATAATATTTGACTCCTTTACTTATCTAATTCTGATTCTACAATACTATAAACTTTAATCTTTTGCTTATCTAACTAAATTCTATAATATTAATAAACATTAATCTTTTCTGGCATCTTGAGCCCTTCCTTTAGCTGCAAGAGCACCAGGAGCAACAGTCAACACTGCCTCTAAAATTTCACTTGGTCTTGGAGGACAACCAGGAATAGCTGCATCCACTGGAATAAAGTCAGAAACAGGGGCAAGAACTCTTCCTCCTTCCTGCGCAAATACATCTCCAGATTGTGGACAGTTTCCAACTGCAACCACAATCTTAGGTTCAGGTGTCTTTGCATAAATCCTTCTTAAATTGTCTCTCCATTGTTCTGTAACTGCACCAGTTACTAAAAGAACATCAGCCTCACGAGGGTTATTGTGAACATAAATTCCATACTGTTCAAGATCGTATCTTGGGGAAAGAAGAGCAACAAGCTCTACATCACAGCCATTGCATCCTCCACAATTTACAATGCAGACATGAATTGAACTTTTTCTCACAATATCTTTAAGTTTTTTAAGCATTTCAATTACCTTAAATCTCGTTCTTTGATTATAATATAAACATTATTTCCTTAATATTTCAACGATTTGAGCTCTTCCTTCTTCAAGAGCATCCTCATATTTCTTGCCATTCTTTACAATATCCTTTGTCAATTGATGGCAAATCCTATCTGCATCTTCCTCTGAAATTAATTTAGCAACATCACTTAACCAATAAAATCTTAAATCAAGATGCATTTGCCTTTTTATCGTTTCTCTGTTAGCTATTTCAAAGGTAGCATGCATATTTTCCAAATCACTCATGTCAAAATGATTCATAAGAATATCCTCAAATTCTTCTTTAGAAATTCCAAATTCTTCAGATAAAGGAATAGTAAGATCCTTTTCCCATTTGAAACTATGAAGAACTCTTAATTTCATCATTTTATATTTCTCTTCACTATTCATATAAATCACCGAGGGAGTTAATTTGTTTTTTTAAAATAAAACTCCAGATGTTAAAATCCAGACAATTCCTGCAATCAATATTCCAATTGCAGTTTCTTTACGACCGTATCCTGGTCTTCTTCCTATTGCAAGTCCAATACAGAAGAACGCAATAGTGAGCAGGATTACAGAACGGATTGCATTGATTAAGCCATGATTAAATAATAAGAACCATCCTACAATGGAAAAAACCAAGGTCAAAACATCTATTTCAGATATTATATAGGGTTCCATATGCTTTTTATAGCTTAATAAAAGACCTGCGATGGATCCAACTATAAAAACTATAATATAAATCATAATATATAATTCTTCCATGATTTCACCTTGTTTTAGTTCTAAATTCTTATTTTCAAATAAATTGATAAATATAAATTTTTTTAGTAGATTAATTTAGTAAATTAATAAATTTGATTAAATTGGTTTATACAAGCAAATAAATGCTATGCAAACGATTAAAAATGTAATAACGAAAGCTATCTTTTCCAAGTTTTCAGCTAAATGAGCATTTTTCTCATTGTGTTGCATCAATATAAATGGAACGAATATAAGTCCAATAATAACTAAAGGAAGTGCTAAAATACTTTGATAGAAAGCAGAAAGTCCTGCCACTATAAATATGCCTAAAGCAACTAAGGAAGTTAATACTCTCATTCCTATTTCATTATTCATTTTTAAGCCTTCTTATTAATTTTTAATTATTTAAATCTTAATTATTTTAAATTTTAATAATTTTCTTAAATTTAATAAATTTTAAATCTTAAATTCCATTTTTATTTTTAAATAATGATCATAATTATTGAACCGACTGTACAGATAACTGCAATGGATATTTGAGTCATTACAGAATGGTTTGGATTTAACATAGGAGTTGTAGCATTTATAAATCCTGTAATGATACAGATTACAATCATTCCAATCAAGTATCCGACAACGGAAATTGGTCCAAAGAATATGGTTAAGAATATCCATAATAGAATATACCATGCGATTGATTCTGAAAACATTATGTATCCTCTAAGCATACCGAAGTGTTCAGTTTCAAATCCAGATATGATTTCCTTTCCTTTTGTAATTGCAAAAGGAGAATATGGAGATTTTGTAACTATCAATGTGAAGAACATAAGTACTGCAAGAGGTAATTGGAAGAACAAAGGACCGTGAATTGATTGATATGCTATAATTCCGCTGATGTCCATAGTTCCTGTTAAAAGGAATATGACAGCAATTACAGCAAATAAAGGCAATTCTCCAGCGGCTGAGAAAACAGCCCTTACACAGCTTAACTTACCATATGGAGAACCTGATGAAGATCCTGCATTATGCTCTACAATCTTATGAATTGCATAGATACCGAATAAAATCATTAAGGAACCTTTAGTTACCGGACCAACTATAACTCCAGTAACCCAAATAATTGCTAAAATAACTGTAATACCTATATAAAATGGTATTGAAGCAGTTTTTGGGAATGTTGTCTCCTTAAAGAAAAATTTCAATGAATGCAATAAATACTGTATAATAGGAGGTCCTGGCCTTAATTGGACTCTTGCCATAACCTTTCTGTGGAAACCTAACAAAAGACTACCAGCAAGGAAAGCTATTATTACATTGATTAAAATTTGAGCCATTAGATTCATAATATCTGCGAAGAGACCTTATTAATAACCTGTAAATGGTCCTTCTCTTCTTTCCTCCTCTTCATCTTTTATTGGTTTAGACATTGTAAGCAGTCCAAATGAAAGTACTAAAAATGGTATACAAACAATAACTATTGCATAGACTATCCAATCAGCAGGGTTAAATATCAAAGCATAAAGGATAGCTAATACTGACACAATCAAGATAATATAGCTAGCTATTTTTATTTTATTCATTTTATCGACCTTCTATTTTAATAATAATTTAATAAATATGATTTTTAATTGATTTAATTTATTTAAAGTTACAATATAATTAATAAGATTTCAACAAATCTGACAATGATAAACAATGAACTTAAGTGGATAATCAATATAAATGGAGATCCAGGAGTTCTGAACATTTCTGCCTTACTTGCAAAGAATGGTGCTATACCGCTTTCACCACAAACTCCAATCAACATTACAAGTGCACCGAATATCATCATTGGGCTTGCAGGGATTGCAGCGAGCTCAAATAAGCTTAAAGTACCAGTAGCAGCCAAAATCATAGCTGCACCACCAAAGAGTGGCAAACCGCACATCATGGCAATCAAACCATATTGGTAAGCAGAATTTAAAACATCTACATGCTTAACGGCAGAAACAATACCAATATTGACAATACCAATCAAAGCCATGAATAAGGTAAAGTTAAACAAGTCTCCAGTAATCATAGCTCCTGCAGTAGCTATACCACAGATGATAGCTAAGAATCTCCTTTGTTTAAATTCCTTTTTGCCCACTGAAACCTTATTTTCATCAAGAGAACCAAACATTGCTTCAACTTGAGTTTCAGTACGGCTTATAGCTATCAATGCTGTAAAGACAAGTATAGTCACAAACAGGAATATGTGGAGAGAGTTTAAATAAAGAACAATATCTCCTAAAGGAATTGTTCCCATCAAGTTTCCACCCAAATTCTCTATAAGCATCTAACAGTCTCCTTTTTTGATTTCTTAAATTTAAAGTTTATTTGATAATAATTTATAAGTATGATAATTCTAATAATTATTATAATTATCTAATTATTCTAATTATTCTAATAATTCTAATTTTAATTAATCATTTTCTTCCGTATTCTTCTCTCATCATTATTCCAATCAATCCAATCTTTGATGCCACTTTCAAGAGCAATCCTAAAGCAGCAAGGAATAAGCTGAGTAACCAGTATTGTGGCAGTATAAAGAAAAATAGGAATCCTATAATCCATAAGCACCAAGATATACCAGATATTGCTCCTACACCATCAAGAACAACAACAGGCAATCCTCTAACCTTTCTGCTTAATACATAAATTACAATACCTCCACCAGCTACTGCACCACCAGTAAAACCAGAGAGGAATACACCATATCCTATCAACAATAATGCAATGAAATTAGGAGCAGTTGTCATAATTTCCATGTCAATATTCAAAGGTATTGGTGTAAATGATGTATGTACATCTTTCTTTCTCATTTCATGAGATATTAAAATCTCAGATATGGCCATAATCTCTGCCAATTCCACTACCAAACCAGGAAGAATCAGTGCTTCAGACAAATCGGTTCCTACAGCAGCTACAATAATCAGCATAGCCAAGCCTACAATGTCAGTTAATATAAGAACTTGAATGTCTCTTTTTTCCATTGCAATTCCAATCAAGCCAATGAAAGCTACAATCAAACCACCATACAAAACTGTGGTATACATTAAACTATAGAATGCAGGGACTAATTGAGGAACTATACTTGCAACCATCTAATCACCTGAACTCCTTTTTAGCTTGCTTTTTGCGAGCTTTACGATTGCTCATCTCAACTTCATTGGCTATTCTGTCAGAACTTGCAATAGCTCTTTTCACATCTTCTTCAATATCCCCTTCGCCTTTTTCCTCTTTTCTATCCATAGTGAAGTTAATGGCTAACCATGATGCAATGATGAATGCCATCATAAGAATACTGGATTCCAAAATAGTGTCGAAACCTCTTGTATAGTAAAGGATTTCATCGATAAGACCACCTGGAGATGCACAGATACTTGTTCCAAAGTATGGAGAAATACCTTTCAGCATATCAGCTATTGGAGTCATATACGAATTAATCCAACCCAGATTTTGGGAATTTTCAGGATATTGGGCTTCTGTAATACCTGGACTTTCCAAAATTTCTCCACCCCTATCATATGGTGCAATGGTAAGGCCTGCATCCATTTGACTTTGAGGAGCTGGACGAGTATAAATTTGATCTGTATTCAATCCTATAGGAATTAAGAATCCAGCAATCAAGAGCAAACCTAAAATTAGAGCAAATAATCTAGGAATATTCTTTGGATCTGCTAACTTATTCCATAATTTAGCTATATTAGGCATTTTAGTTTCCTCCCAGCATTAATAAAACTGATCTTTCAGTTTTTAATAAATCAATAAACATTATACATCAGCCCCTATCTCTTCTAAACGAGAAATAGCTCTAAACAAGATTAATGTTACAATAATTGTAGTTGAAATCAAGGTTAAAAGAGCTAATGTAGAATTGTAAGTAAGTAAGATTAATGAAACTCCTACAGATGCTACTTCAGTATTTATAGTTCTTATGACAGGGTCTTTCACTCCAGGACCCCAAACAGTAGCAAGACTTCCAAAAATAGCAAGTGTCAAACCTACATAAACCCAAAGAGCAAGATTAAACATTATTTATCACCTTCTGAGTTTTTTTCACGATTTTCTGTGCTTTTAAGCATTTTAGGAACTGTAGAGTAATCATTTAATTGTGATTTGCGCACTTCGTTTATTTTGATTAAAGCGAATAAAAATACAATAATAGACAATGGGTCAAGAAAAGCAGTTAAAAAAGCAACATCCAAGTATCTGAAGCTGACAATAGCCAAGAACAAACCTGCTTCTAAAACAGAAACCATTATCACTTTATCCAATGGTTTTTGAAGTAGGACAATGCCAATAGCACCTATTATCATCAAAGCAATTGATATTGTTGTCAAATCAATAAATTCTAACATTTTATCCCATTTCCATTATTTTAAAAATAATGAGTAAGTATAATTCAATTAGTTTTCCTTATGCTCTTCTATATTCTTATCAAATGTAATTTCATCTTCCAAATCATCTAAACTGTAAGCGATTGCATTTGATCCAATTGTTGAAGAGATAAAGAAAGCCGCAGCTAATACAAGACCAAATGGAGTTTGGATATACAATGCAACCAATGCAGAAACACAGAATCCTATTACATTTATGTAAAGTAATTTTTCTGCTCTATCTTTGGTTATTAGTGCTCTTAAAGCCATCAAGATTGTAATAACTCCAATAATTTCAATAAACATAATTTAACCTTGTATTTTTTTATTTATTTTATTTAATTCATTTTTATGATTAAAATCATTTAATTATTCATAATTAGTATATCTACCAAAGGATTTTGCAATTTTTCCAAGTAATATTGAACTTGTTGGATGGTGAATTCCTTGAATAGTGAATATTGCAATTACCATTCCACAAATGAACATCTCTGGAGTTATTCCAACAAATGAGAAGATGAATATCAATAGTGTCATGGTCAAAGCTCCAGTTGTTCCAGCATAACCTGAATCTGCACATAACCTATTTCCAATATAAACAAGCAAAGCAGCAATCAAACCGCCTTGAATTCCAAGTATATAAACTCCAATTGAAGCCATCAATGTTCCTGCTGATGCATCAGGAGAACATAAGATGTTTCCTTGGAAGAATCCTCCTGCCAAATTTCCTTTCCTATTCTTAATGTAATATCCTACAGTTTTTGCCCCTTTAACTCCTGGAGCTTCAGGAAGGCCAAGGAATGTATCCACTATTACAAAATTAAGCCAAGAGATAATGGTTGCTATGATTAAGCCAATTATTAGATCCATTATTCACTACCTCCTTGAGGATTTGGGAAGATATAATCAAATAGATACTTTACAAAAATAGCTGAGAAAGCTCCCACTATAACTGCAATCACCAATCCATCATAAATCCAGAATATATTTAATGAATAAAAAATAGCTAAAATCCCTATAGCAAAAATAGGAGTTGGAAATAGTGCACTTGTAGTCCATGAAAACCTTATTGGCTTTTCTGGAAGAAGCGGCAATCTTAAAGTTAAGCCTAAGACTATTGCAACTATAATAGCCACTATATAATTCACAAATAATTGAAATCCATTAACAATTATACTAATCATAGTTAATATTATGTTATAATATAATATATATCTTTTATTACTTATTGCCAAGTCGAAAAAATAGCACATTTTTTAGATTATTTCAAAAATTAAAAATTATGGATAGATTTAATACAAAATAAATTAAAATTATTACAAATTAGCAAAAAATAAGCGAATTTAAGCTAAAAAATTTAGGCGTTCCTAAAAATTTATTTGCTACCAATAATTGGACCAACGATTTAATTCTTTTATCATAAATTCTTAAAAAAGCATTTATTGAAATTACAAATATTAAAATAGTATTAAAATATAAATCTATACTAATATAGGAAATATTAATAGAAAATATAATAAAGAAAATTAGAAGATATAATAAAAAAAATTAAAAATAAAAAAAATAAAATAATCAAAAAATTCATTTATTGCATTTTAAATTAAAGGACCAGATATAATGGAAAATAAAGAAATTGTAGTTACAGGAGGATGTGGATTCATCGGTTCACATATTGTTGAAAAACTTTTGGAAAACAACAATGTAACCATTATAGACAACCTATCCTCTGGAAAAATGGAAAACCTGAAAAATCCAAATCATGAAAACTTGACTTTGATTGAAGAAGATCTTTTAGAATGTCATTTGGAAGAGATTTTAAAGGGTAAGGATTATGTATTCCACCTTGCAGCTAAGGTAAGCGTTCCTGGAAGTGTGGAAGAACCTCTTGATTACAATGAAACAAACATTGATGCTACCGTAAAGCTATTAATTGCATGTAAAAACAACAACATCAAGAAAATAGTCTTCTCATCATCATCTGCAGTTTATGGAGAAAACTTGAATATGCCTCTTAAGGAAACAGAGCTTCCTATGCCTTGTTCACCTTATGCAGCTCAAAAGGCAAGTATTGAATTATACTTGAAGTCTTTCTATGAAGCTTATGGCTTGAATTATGTTGCATTAAGATATTTCAATGTCTTTGGTCCTAGACAAGATGAAAATTCACCTTATGCCGCAGTAATTCCTAAATTCATATCTTCGATACTAAAAGGTGAAAGCCCTGTAATTTATGGTGATGGAGAACAAAGCAGAGACTTTATATTTGTAGATGAAATTGCGAAAGCAAATATTTCTGCTGCAGAATCCAATTATAATGGTATCATTAATGTTGCATTAGGAAAATCAATGACCATTAACCATTTATTTGATATTGTAAGTGATGTTTTTGAATCAGACATCCCTATAAAATACCTTGATGAACGTCCAGGAGACATCAAACACTCACTTGCAGATATAAGCAATCTTGAAAAAATCAACTTTAAGCCAGAAGAGAATAAGTTTGAAGAGCAGTTAAGACAAACTGTGAAATGGTTTAGAGAACAGATGGAGAAATAAGAATCAAAAAATCTAAGAATTTATAACAATTATATAACAATTATCGAATAATTATCTAACAATTATTTAATCACAACAAAGAAGTGGAAAAATGAAAATAGAAGTATTGGACACCACATTAAGGGACGGTGAACAAACACCAGGAATCTCCCTAAATGCAGTGAAAAAATTAAGAATAGCTACTAAATTGGATGAAATAGGAGTAAACTCCATTGAAGCAGGATCTGCCATTACATCTGAAGGTGAAAGGGAAGCTATTAAATTAATCACTTCACAAGGACTTAAAGCTGAAATCGTAAGCTTTTCAAGAACCTTAATCAAAGATGTT